>DATLIB010000239.1:0-6060 GCA_035539595.1 Noviherbaspirillum sp. | reverse complement strand
CGGCGCCAAGGCAGAAACGCATCGCATCGCCATTGCCACCGGTACGATCCGCATGAAGCCGGAAACGCTGTCCATCATTCAGGCTGGTACGGCAAAAAAAGGCGACGTGCTTGGCATTGCCCGCATCGCCGCCATCATGGGTGCGAAACGGACCAGCGATTTGATTCCCTTGTGTCATCCGCTGGCGTTGACTCGAGTGAATGTTGAATTCACCGTCGATACGTTACAGCCAAGCGTGACTTGTCATGCGCAGGTGGAAACACATGGAAAAACAGGGGTGGAAATGGAAGCGCTTACCGCAGTGCAGGTTGCGCTACTCACAATTTACGATATGTGCAAAGCGGTAGATCGGGGAATGGTGATAACAGATGTACTCTTGCTGGAGAAGCGTGGAGGAAAATCAGGAATAATCAATACATCTACACAATAACCCAAGACAATGCCTTGCCAAGTGCAAATAAATAACTATCTTTTAGCCCTCCTGAAAACGCCAAAATAAAACACCCCGGTTCTTGAAGAGAACCGGGGTGTTTATATTAAAACGTAATGGCGCTGCCATTACATACAAGGCATTATGCGCAACCTTGATTATTCTTTGTAATCGCCGCCAAGCCAGCAGCATGAGTCACAGTAGAAGTGTTACACCATTTAATGGCGTCAGCATTAACAGTTGGTGTCATCGTAATCACCAAGCCGTCTGCACCTGTACCAATGCCTGTACCTAAAGTAAGGGCAATGACCCCATTAGTAATCGTAGCGGAAGCGACTTCCTTGGTGGCATTGAAGGCAGGAATACCAGAAGCCCCCCCATCACAAGAGTCTAGGACACCGCCAGCTTCTTGAGCACAGAGACCAACAGCCGTCTTTATAGATGCCACCGAACTTAGCGCATTAGCAACCTTTGCCTTAACGGTGTAGTCCTGATAAGCAGGAATGGCCACAGCCGCCAAAATACCAATAATCGCCACCACGATCATCAATTCGATCAGGGTAAAGCCGCGCTGCACACCTTGTACCATTTTCATTGATTTCATTTGCCTCTCCCTTTGGAAAATAGGCAGAAAATCTGCCATGCAAGTGGTTACGCAATCACCGTGCCAGCCGGAAATGCCGCGTTCCTGGAGTTTGATTTCCTTTTAGCGACATTTTTTGTCACTCCAAAGAAAAACTCTTGGTCATGCGCGGTCAAAAACTGACAAAAATCGTCACTTTGTTCATGCGCCGCATTACTCGACCTGACCCTCATAACAAAACTGCAATTGCGTTCCAGCTAATTCCAGCATATCGCCATCGGCGAGTTTGCAGCTATTCGCACCAATCGATTGCGCATTGAGCAAGGGGTAAGCATCGCCTTCGATATGTTCGAGGTAATAGCCATCTTCTCGCTGCTGAATGACTGCGACCTGTATTCCGGGTTTCCCGATGGTCGTGAGGGTTTTCAGCAAGGCTGTTTCGTGTCCCGCCTTCGCGCCATTCAATACCTTGATACGAGGGGCGTTTGTGAGACGGGAAGTCGCAGGCTGCATGGCCTGCGAGCGGCCATCCGTATCGCCTTGCTCCGGAGTCGTGTCGGCGATATATCGAATCCGGTACTGCGCCAGCTCGATCTCATCCTGGTCCTGCAAAAAATGCAGTCGGACGGGCTGGCCATTAACCTGCGTACCGTTGGTACTATTTAAATCCTCCAGAAAGGAATCCTTGTTCCGCGTGACGATCACCGCATGTTCGCCGCTGATGGCAAGGCTATCGATCACGATATCGTTTTGCGGTCGCCGTCCGATGGTGATGCGTTCTTTTGACAGGACGATTTCCCGCAATACGGCATCGTCTTTCGAAAGAATAATCTTCGGCATTTCTCCGTCTCCGACTGCGTATCCGCTTGCTAGTTAACCCAACCCAGGATCCTGTCGAGCAGGCTGCTCGCACAAGTACTATTGGCGCCAACCTGCACCAACACGACTGAAATATTGTCGTGACCGCCAGCCTCGTTGGCCTCCTGCACGAGGATGTCGCAGGCGGTTTGCAGAGAATGACGCTGGCGTATTAACGACTCCTGGATTTCCTCGCTGCGCAGCATGTCGGACAAGCCATCGGAACACAACATGAAAATATCGCCTGCTTGCGTTACATGTTCATGGATGTCGACCTCGACGTTGGCACTCACACCGACCGCCCGTGTGACGAGATTCTTGTTCTGCGCATAATGCGCCCATTCCGCACTGATCAGTCCGGCATCGATCTGTTCCTGCAGCACGGAATGATCGCGCGTGAGTTGCGTGAGCGTCCCATCGCGCAGCAGGTACGCCCGGGAATCGCCGACGTGCGCAAGCATTACCTTGTCCTCATGGAACACGGCCGCCACCAATGTCGTACCCATGCCGGCGTACTGCGGCTCGTTACGTGCGGCGTCGAGGATGGTGTTATTGGTGCGCTGGACGGATTCGACGATTAATCGATGCAGTTGTTCAGGCGAACGGGCATTCGAATGTTGAAGCGTGTCCATCCCCTCTTCCAGGGCAGCTTTGGCGATGGTGGTGGCCATGTTGCTGGCGACTTCGCCGGCGTTGTAGCCGCCCATGCCGTCGGCAAGAAGGGCGAACCCGTATGCCGGACTCAACGCGACAGAATCTTCATTCTGCGAGCGCAAGAGCCCGGTATCGGTTTTTGCTGCGAATTCAAGTTCGACCTTGTTTGTCATGTGGCGATTATACGTGGGCGTCACCACCTGATTACACGACGGTGCGCAATGGGATCGCGAACAGCGCGCCATAAAAAAACGGAGGAGCCGAAGCTCCCCCGTTTTTCCTATCCAGCCTTACCAGTGATGAACTGCTTACAGCACCGATTTCAGCAGACGTCCCATTTCAGACGGATTCTTGGTGACCTTGATGCCGCAGGCTTCCATGATGGCCAGCTTGGCTTGAGCAGTGTCGTCGCCGCCGGAAATCAGCGCGCCGGCGTGGCCCATGCGCTTGCCCGGAGGCGCAGTGACGCCGGCGATAAAACCGATCACCGGTTTCTTCATGTTGTCCTTGATCCAGCGTGCTGCGTTTGCTTCGTCCGGACCGCCGATTTCACCGATCATGATGACAGCATCGGTGTCCGGATCGTCATTAAATGCCTTCATCACGTCAATGTGCTTCAGACCGTTGATGGGATCGCCGCCGATACCGACTGCAGAAGACTGGCCCAGACCCAATGCGGTCAATTGACCGACTGCTTCATAGGTCAGCGTGCCGGAGCGGGATACCACGCCGATACGACCCTTCTTGTGGATGTGACCAGGCATGATGCCGATCTTGATTTCGTCAGGCGTGATCAGGCCCGGGCAGTTCGGTCCGAGCAGCAGGGTTTTGCTGCCGGCCTTGGCCATGCGGTCCTTCAGGGCCAGCATGTCACGGACGGGGATACCTTCGGTGATGCAGATCGCCAGATCGAGTTCGGCCTCGACCGCTTCCCAGATCGCCGCAGCAGCGCCTGCGGGCGGCACGTAAATGACGGATACGGTAGCGCCAGTCTCCGCCTTGGCTTCCTTGACGTTGGCAAAGATGGGGATGCCTTCGAAGTCTTCGCCTGCTTTCTTCGGATTCACGCCGGCAACGAAGGCGTTCTTGCCGTTGGCGTAGTCACGGCACATACGGGTATGGAACTGGCCGGTCTTGCCGGTGATGCCCTGGGTGATGACTTTGGTGTCTTTGTTAATCAGAATCGACATGTTTGTTCCCTTAATTATTTACCGTTGGCCGCAGCAACAACCTTCTGCGCTGCTTCTTCCATCGTGTCGGCCGAGATGATCGGCAGGCCGGATTCAGCCAGCATCTTCTTGCCGAGGTCTTCGTTGGTGCCTTTCATGCGCACGACCAGCGGTACTTGCAGCGATACGGCCTTGGAGGCAGTGATCACGCCTTCAGCGATCACATCGCAACGCATGATGCCGCCAAAGATGTTGACCAGAATGGCTTTCAGACCAGGGTTCTTCAACATGATTTTGAACGCTTCGGTCACCTTCTCCGCCGTGGCGCCGCCGCCAACATCGAGGAAGTTGGCCGGCTCGCCGCCGAACAGCTTGATGGTGTCCATGGTAGCCATTGCCAGACCGGCACCGTTCACCAGGCAGCCGATATTGCCGTCGAGGGAGATGTAGGCGAGATCGAACTTGGAGGCTTCGACTTCTGCCGGATCTTCTTCGTCCAGGTCACGCATGGCGACGATTTCCGGCTGGCGGAACAGCGCATTCGCATCGAAATTGAATTTGGCGTCGAGGGCGATCACGCGACCGTCGCCGGTGAGAACCAGCGGGTTGATTTCGGCCAGCGATGCATCGGTTTCCCAGTAGGCTTTGTACAAGCCTTGCAGTTGTTTGCGGGCGTCGGCAATCGAGCCGGCCGGCACGCCGATTTTCGCAGCGATGGAATCGGCGTCGGCGTCAGTCAAGCCGGTCACCGGGTCGATGATGACCTTGAAGATGAGTTCCGGGTGTTTTTCAGCGACTTCCTCGATATCCATGCCGCCTTCGCTGGATGCCATCAGCACCACGCGCTGGCTGACGCGGTCGGTCACCATGCTGACGTACAGTTCTTTCTTGATGTCGGCGCCTTCTTCGATCAGCAGACGGCGCACTTTCTGGCCTTCCGGGCCCGTCTGGTGCGTGACCAGTTGCATGCCCATGATGGCGTGCGCGTATTCCTTGACCTGATCGAGCGACTTGGCGACTTTCACACCGCCGCCTTTACCACGGCCACCCGCGTGAATCTGCGCCTTGACGACCCACACCGGGCCTCCCAGCGTCTCGGCCGCCTTGACCGCTTCTTCAACGGAAAAGCACGGGATACCGCGCGGAACCGTCACTCCGAATTTACGGAGGATTTCTTTGCCCTGATACTCATGGATTTTCATGCGAGCTTCCCTTCAGACGCTTATTAAATAAAACAGCTTGGTTAAAACTAATTGGGTTCAGTAACTGCCGGCGACTTTACCATCCGGCGTGGATAATACTGCGCGACCGCCGCGCCATCGAATGCATGGCAAAGGTCACGCTGAGCACTACGGTTCCGACGAGCGACGTCATCCCGCGTATTGATAACTTCATTGATAACTTTTTTGGCAAATACTTGAATTGTTGCAGTAGGACGAACCTGAATCAGATCAATCAAGTGGGCGCAGCCTTGAATGTCTGTTAGGCGCTGCTTCAGGCTGCCAGGGAAGTTCTGGCGCAAACCAAGTCGTTTAGCCAGCTTCTTGGAAGCGGGCCCGACCATGTTGCCATAGCTTGAATAAGGCGTAGCTTCAGAGCTTGGTTTGACGTCAACAAACTTCGGACGGGTATCGATGGTCAAGCGAAGCAACGAGTCATCCAACGGACGACATGCCGACAGAAAATCGCTCGTCTTGATATCAATAATATGCGCGTCAACATCCCACAAGCCATCGTTGCGCATGAACGCACCAATCTGGATTGCTCGCATGTACGGTAACGTACGGCGGGATGTCGACGGAGATAAGGGCATAAAGACCACTGCCTTGTGAAGCGGCAAAAATAATGCCGCATTTGCGTATCGTTGCCGCAGCTTCTACGACAACAGCCGCTCATGCGGCGCTGCAAAAACCTCGAAAGTTTAGCACAGGTCACAGTTTTAAAACCACGGGGCAAATTTTTCCTATCGACTACACGAGCAAGCCCCTTAATAGGGAAAAAACGTGCCGGATGTGCAATGCCGACTGGACAACACCTACCGAGATGGGCTAGTCGTTCAGGGCAGTGATGATAGGTATGAGAGATGCAGAAATTGTGTGCCAATGCTCCGGGACGCCGTTCTATTGTTCCTCTTCGCTGTCATCGACAGGGCGCATCGCGGATTGTATGGCACGATTTGAAAAGCCACGTTGCTGGAGAAACCGCATCTGCTTCGCTCGCTCGGCTGCGTCGATGGGCGGATGGGGGAATTTTTTACGCCGCACTTCGCGCGCGCGGGATGCCTCATCCTGAGTCAAGTTACTCTTGATATCGTTCAGTGCTTCCCCGCTGATCCCATGGGTCTGCAACTCGGACAGGATGCGATT
>DATLIB010000238.1:0-3821 GCA_035539595.1 Noviherbaspirillum sp. | reverse complement strand
ACCCATTTCGACTGGCTGTAGCCGCTGTTGGGCATGACTGCACCGGCCGGATCGTATTCTTCCGGCAGCGCGGCGGACAGGCGGGTCGCTTCGCAATCCAGCACACCTAGCGTGGAGATGTAATGCAGCGGCTTGACGCGCTGTTCCATCGCCAGACGCAGCAGTTCCTGCGTGCCCAGCACGTTGGCGGCACGGTGTGCGCGGTAGTCGAACAGGAAGTTCACCATCGCGCCGTTATGCAGGATCAGGTCGCATGCGCTGGCGAGATGCGACCATGCCTGCGGCGACAGGCCAAGGCGCGGCTGACCGAGATCTCCGGCGAAGGCTTCCAGGCGACCGTCGAATTGTTGGCGCCACAGTCCTTGCTCGCTCAACGCTGCGGTCACCCGCCGCATGGCCTGCCGGTCGTCTTCCGCACGGCACAGGCAGACCACGCGAAGCGCGCTGCGGGTCAGCAGTTCGTACAGAATGCGGCTGCCGATGAAGCCGGTCGCGCCGGTCAGCAGGACGGTTTTTACATCGCAGTGAGCGGGCAGAGGGCCGATATGGATATCGGTCGGCAAGGCCGCGTCCTGTTCCATCAAGGCTGTATTGTCGTCGCCAGTGCCGGACTGCCTGGTTTCCAGCAGGTGGCACATGGCTTCCGGTGTCGGATTGTTGAACAGGTCCTGCACGCTGAGCTTGACGTTGAATGCACCTTCCAGCTCCAGCACCGTGTTGAGCGCCTGCAGCGAGTCACCGCCGGCTTCGAGGAAATCGTCTGCCGCCGACAAGTCCGGCTTCTGCAGAGCCGCACGGAAAATATGCAGCACGCGACCCAGCGCGAGAGTGGGGATGCCGGCGGCCTTGAGCATGTCGGCATCTTCTGCGAGTTTGCGTTCCAGCATCTGTTGCAGACGCTTGCGGTTGACCTTGCCGTTATCGGTCAGTGGCAGTTCCGGCAGCAGGAAGTAGTAGCGCGGCAGATTGGTACGCGGCAGGGTGCGGCGCAGATGCTCGCGCAACGCGTTTTCATTCAGCGCGCTATCGCCAGAGGCAAATAGTGCCAAAGCTTTGCCGGTGTCCTGCTGTGCCACCAGTACCCTGGCTTCGCGTACATGCGGACAACGTTCGGCTGCCGCTTCCACCTCGCCCAGTTCGATGCGCACGCCGCCGATCTTGACTTGGAAATCCTGGCGTCCGACAAAGTAGAGCTTGCCGTTCTCGCCGTAGTACCCGAGGTCGCCGGTGCGGTAGAGGCGCGCTCCCGGAATTTCGGAAAAGGGATTGGCGATGAAGACTTCGTTGGTGCGTCTGGCGTCGCCAAAGTAGCCTGCACCCAGGCAGATGCCGCCGATGACAATCTCGCCGATCGCGCCTGGTGGTAGTAGATGCAGGTCTTGATCGACGATGAGGGCATAGCAGTTGTCGATCGGACGTCCAAGCGGAATCGTATCGCCGTCGTCAGGTGCGACGCTATGGAACACCATGCCGATGGAGGCCTCGGTCGGTCCATAGCCGTTGGTGACCTGCACGCCCGGCAGCAGGCTTTGCAACTTGTACACCATGTGCGGATTCATCTCTTCGCCGCCGACGATCAGTTGCCGCAGCGTCGCAATTCTGCGCAGTGCAGCGGGGTCGCGTTCAACGATCGATACCATCATGTTGAAGATGCTCGGCACGAAGTCGGTCATGGTGATGCCGTAAGCCTCTATCGTGTCGATGGTGGTGTCGAGGTTGAGAAACTCGCCCTGTGCCGGAATGACGGCATGGGCGCCGGTGGTGAGCGGCCAGAACAATTGCCAGACCGACGAATCGAAGGTGTGCTTGCTGTTTTGCAGTATCACCTCGTCGCCGGTGGCCTTGAAATAGCGGGTCATGAACTGGAAGCGATTGCTGAGTCCCGCATGCCGGTTCATTGCGCACTTCGGCGTTCCGGTCGTGCCGGAGGTGAAGATGCCGTAGATCAGATCGTCTGCATGCAGCGTGATGTTCGGACGGTCGGCGCACGGTGCCAGCGTGGCGGCGTCGATGGCTAGTGCTACCTGCCGATATTCCTGCGGGGCCGCGTCGAGGCTGGCGCATAGCATCAGCTTCGGCGATAGGGCGTTCAGCGTCGCATCGATCCGGTCCGGCGGCCAAGTCGGGTCGAAGGGCACAAAGGCGGCACCGAGTTTCATCAGCGCCTGATAGGCAATCGGCATCTCCAGTCCGTTCACCAGCATCACCGGCACCACGTCGCCTTTGCCGATGCCGCGTGCCGCCAAGGTCGCCGCCAAGCCGTTCGCCAGTTGGTCGAACTGACGGTAGGTCAGGGTGCGGCCACCGAACGATAGTGCCGGACGGTCCGGATAACGGTCGGCGTTTCTTTCCATCATGGTGGGGATGGAGGTGAACCCATCGCCGTCCACCGTATGCCCGGCCAGCGTGCATAGCGCCGTTCGCCGTGAAACCGGGCTGATGCCTTGCGCATCGTGCGCGTACCTATTCGGATCGGTCAGTAATTCGCCCAGCAGTTCCGCCATCATCTCGGCAACGGCACGCTTCATGCGTTGCCATGGATCGTCGGCGCCGCAGCGAACGTCGATCTGCAGTGTCTGGCCCTCAATCCGGCAATCGAGATGCACGGCAGCACGCGATGCATCGGCGACATCAGGATGCCCGACATCCTTTTCGGCATGCAATGTCAGCAGCAGATGCGGTCCGTGGGGTAGGACGGCATCCTGATCGCTTATCAATAGCGGCAGCAGAGTTTGTTGCGCCTGCGCGGCTGGACATTGCCTGATTTGTTCCGGCCAGTCCGAAAGATAGGCAGAGCCGCCGCTCACATCGAAGCATGGGCTGGCGAGTACGCGGACAGGCAGTTGGCGATTCAGCCGCGTCATCGTTTCGACCGTCGCCAGCAGGGCCAGGAAAAGCGCATCCTTACTGGGTGCGCTTGGCAGCGAGCAGGAATACCGTTCGCCGCTGTCGCCGGCAGTATTGTCAATCCCATCGGCGAAACTCTTCAGTTCTTTCAAGGACATTGCGTTTTCCATCTGAACTCGCTCCTATTCGTTGCACGACGACACCGGCAGGTAGAAAAGATAAAGAGACGACAGGCAATGAAAATTCATCGCTTTGAATACATGGCATGGATGCCGCGCGACGATCGCGGCGCTTGGTGGCAGGAATCAGCTAAGTCGCTGTCGCAGAAGATATGGCGTCACCGTTTGATCGGGACGGTTCCGCTCGGTGCGTCCGGGGTGAATGAGGAAAGCGTAGGGCGGCGTTGGCAAACACGACATTGCGTATGAATCGCCATCAGTAGTGGAAATCAACATCGTCAGCTACCTGCTTTTGTATGGTTCCGATGCGACTTATTCTGGGTAGCAAGATGCCAAATTATTGATTGATTGAATTCAATTTGGCTAAATATTAAGTGTTTCAAAAATGAGAATTTGCGGGTTGGATCGTTTCGTAAAAATGCCGGAGAGCCAATTTCCATGCGGCTATGGAGGGATTTGTTTCCAATGATTTTGCGCGTGCAAATTTGATGAAGAGGAGCTAGCACTTTGCCGAAGAAAAACAATTTGTTGAGCAAAATCAAGCTCTCTCTATTTGCCTCTGGCGTTTTCTTTTGAGATGCGATTGATAGGATATTCAATCGATGCTTCGATGACAGTATCGCGGTGGGTCGCAAGACACGATTTGAAGGGAGATTGCCGGAGAGAAGAAGGGATGTTTGAGAAGAACGCACGCTGCTAGCGTGCGCTACTCATGGTTGCGGGGATGAGAAGAAGATTTCACGCAGGATGTTTTGCGATGGAGCCTTGCATCTACATGCAAGCAGATGCTGGTGA
>DATLIB010000237.1:0-6274 GCA_035539595.1 Noviherbaspirillum sp. | reverse complement strand
GGTCATCACGCAGTTGTGATGCGCCAACGTCAGATGCACCCGCTCGCCCAGCAATTGCCGTAGCCACTGGGCCAGCCGCGGATCGGTGGCCCAGTCGCGGAAACAGGGGGCGCGGTGATAGGCGTCGCGCAGGCGGCGTATTGTCTTGCCGCCGGGTGCGTCGAGCGAGGGCGGCGCACCCGGATAACCGACATCCACCTCGTATTCGACCGGCGCCACCGCCTGTTGCAGATGTGCCTGCGTGAGCGCCAGCATGGCTTCGCATGCGGCCGGTGTGACCAGCTGTTTGAAAACCAGATAACCGTCGTGCTTGAATTGTTCCGCCTGTGTTGCGGACAGCGGCATTTCCATCGTGTGCGCTCCCTTTCTGATGGCCGATACGGTAACGCATAATTGCTTGTCGCGGCTGCCCTGCGGCGTGATTTTTTGTGCCTCTGCCGAGCTTGACGGCCTCCGGAAACAAAACGGGCCGAAGCAGCGCATGACTGCTTCGGCCCGCAGGCGATGACCGCGAATGCGTTAATTTTTGACGGCGCGTGTCTCGCTGTTGGCAAGTCGCGGCGCATCGCCGCTCCATTCGATCTTGGCGGCGTTGCGCGCCTCACCGGTGGCATAGCGCAAGCGGATGTTCTTCGCCAGCACGCCTTTCTTGACCAGTTCGCCCTTCACCTTGACGGCACGCGCCAGGGCGACATCCTTCGCGTTCTTGGTCTGGCTCCGGTCTGCATACCCGGTAACGACGACCTTGGCGGCGCGACGGGCCGGGGCGGCCAGTTGCGTGACCTGGGTTTGCGCGCTGTCGCTGAGCGCGGTGTCTTGCATGTCAAATTCGACAAAGGCCGGGTTGTCGAGAGGCTGCGCGTCACTGTTGGGCTTTGCTGCCGCCTGGCGCGCTGCCATTGCTGCAGCGCTGATGGTCGTCCTGGCAGTCTGCGCCGTGTCCTGATCGTGTTGTGCCGTGTTGTGACCGGCGTCGAGCGGTGCGCAGCCGCTGAGCGCCAGAAGCGCGGCGGCAAGTGTGGCTGTGATAATTTTCGATAACATACGTTTCCCCTTGAAGTTGACCGCTATCCGGCAGGCAGGCATGCTGCGGCATCGCGCATAAAAAGAACGTCTGTCGAAGTCGACAGACGCTTGGCCAGGAATTCCGGCTCCTCTGCCGGAATTAATATAAGAGCAATATTTTAGCAAAAACATAACCCCGGCCGGCGCAACTACGTGCAAACATCAGAAAATTGAGGAGATCAACATGGACCGCAAGCTTCACCATTCAGCGACCAGGCGGCATGCGCTGCGTCGGTTAGTGGCAGTTGGGGCCGCAGGTGGCGGCATGCTCGGCCTGCTGCGTGCCGCTCTGGCCGCCGATCCAGCGACCGGCGTTCGCAGCATCAAGGGCGATGTCACCATCGACGGCCAACCTGCCAGTATTGGCCAGAAGATCGCGCCGGGACAAACCGTCAGGACGGGCGCTGGCAGCGAAGCGGTCTTCGTGATCGGCATGGACGCTTTTCTGCAGCGGGAGGACAGCACGTTCGCCATCGATAGCGTTACTGGCCCCCGTACTGGCGAGGTGGTGTTGCGTTATATCACCGGCAAGGTGCTCAGCGTATTCGGCAAGGGCAGGAAGCGCCTCATCACCTCCACCGCGACGATCGGTATTCGCGGCACCGGCTGTTACCTTGAGGTCGAGCCGGCAGGCACTTACTTTTGCTTGTGTTACGGCAGTGCGGTGGTGCAGTCCAACGCCAACCCGCGCCTGCGGCAACTGGTGCGGACCCGGCATCATGAAGCGCCGCTGTATATCGATACGGGGACGAATGCGTTGGCCATGGCGCGCTCCCAGGTCATCAACCACAAGGATGCCGAACTGGTGATGCTGGAAGGGTTGGTGGGCAGGGTGCCGCCGTTCCACGGTAAAGAATATCAAGGCTATTGAGCCTGTTCCAGGGAAGGACAGGAGGCCCTCGGTCATCACTTGCCGAACAAGCTCTTCACCGCGCCGCCCAAGCCTTCGGCCACGCCGCCTACACCGCGCGTCAGTCCTTCGATGCTGATGCCGAGCGTCTCCGCTACCGCTGCGCCGACCCGTTTGGCAAAGCTGTCATTCAAGGAAAACTTCGGATCGTCAATCCGGCCTTCCAGTGTGAAGTTGACCGAAATCTGGTCGTTGCGGTTTTTCAGCGCGGCGACGACCGCTTGCCGCGGTACGCCCATGAAGGTGGCAAAAGCGCCACCGCCCGGTGCCAGTTCCAGCCCGGTCAGCGTCGCGGTGCCGGGGGCGTGCAAGCGCTTGTCGCGTATCGTCGATTTCAATCGCAGGTCGAGCGTGCCGCGCTTGACGCCGATTTCGGACGCCTTGATCAGGTAAGGCTGCAAGGCGATCAGATCGACGCCCTGCAGCTTGGTGGCGATGTCGGAATTGCGGCTGGCGAGTTCGGCCCAGCCGTCGATGGCCAGATTGCCATTGCGCCGCACGCCCTTGATGCGGCCGTCGAGCTGGATTCGGGTGCGGCTGGACAGATCGGGCAGACGCAGGTCCGCGACCGTGGCATGCAGCTGTTCCACTCGTATCTTGTGCGCCGGTTGCCGTACCGAGGCGTCGAAGAATTCCAGCACGCCTTCGCGCAGCGTAATGGTGCCGATGGTGACCGTCGGCGCGGAGGAGGGCGTGTCTGTTTTCGGCGCGGTATGCAGCAGGCTGGGCAGCAGGCGGAATTTGCCGTCGCGAGTGCGCAGCGCCGAAACATAAGCCTTTTCGATGGTGATGTGCGGCACATGCAGGCGCGCTGAAAACAGACCAAGCAAATCCGGCCGGACTACCACGCGTTCCGCACGCAGCGTTTCGGGCACCGGCCAGCCTTGCGGCGCCCGGATGCGGATGTCGCGCAGTTCAATCGAGGACCAGCCGACGACGATGTCGGCGACCTCGCTTTCCGGGCCGAGTGCCTGTTCGACCTGATGCTTCAGCGTCTTGGCCGCAACATGCAGGCCGATGAAGGCGACGCCAGCCATGACGGCAAACAGGACGACGGCGATGAGGGCAATGCGTTTGAGTTTCATGACGGAGAAGAGCAGGTGGGGACGGGGCGCCGATACCGCCAGCACGGCACCGGCATGCAGGCAAAATCATACGCCATTTTTGCCGTAATTTTCCCCATGGAAACGATTGGTGCCGGATGTGTACGCGCCTCGCCCCGCACTGGAAGCCATCAATGCCATCCATGAGCGCCTGCAGCCGTCCGCTGATCGCCAGCCGCATCAGGAGGCATGAATCCTTGACGAGCGGTATCGGCTTTACCATGTCGTTGTTCATCGCCGGGGAGGGGCTGTGAAGCGAAACTTCGACCATGCTTTTGTGTCCGATCAAGCGCGACGCAAAACGCTGATGCTGTGTTCGAATTACTGCCGGCATGCGCTTGTGCAGGGCAGGGGTGTCTCCTACAGTGAAACTTATCCGGAAGCCGGCTGCGCTTGCTTTGCATCATGCGCCCGCATGGGGCCTGTACTGCAGGACGCCGGTACACGCGAAGGAGGATGGCAGCGATGAACGATTCACTATGGCATTCCTGGTGGGCGCCCGCATTACGCGGTGCTGTTGCCGTTTTGTTCGGGATTCTTGTTTTGTTCTGGCCCGGGTTGACCTTGCTGGCGCTGGTATCGCTGTTTGCCGCTTATGCCTTGCTGGGCGGCGTCGTTTCCGTGATCGGGGCGGTCAAGAATCGCCGTCGGGACGACCACTGGTGGCTGCTTTTACTGATCGGCCTGGTCGGCATCGGCGCGGGCGTGATCACGTGGATGCACCCGGCCATGACGACGTTGCTGCTGGTGCTGCTGATCGGTGCCAATGCCATGGTGACCGGCATGCTGGACATCGTTGCCGCGATACGTTTGCGCAAGGAAATGCGCGGCGAGTGGTTGCTGCTGTTGAGTGGCGTGACGGCCGTCGCCTTTGGCGTGCTGGTGTTTCTTTTCCCGGCAGCGGGCGCACTCGTATGGCTCTGGCTGATCGGCCTGTATGCGTTTGTCACAGGCGTGCTGCTACTGGGGCTGGCTTTCCGTTTGCGTATGCAAACAAAGACGAAAGCCGCTACACAGGACAGACAGGACAGACGGGTGACGAGAGACCGGCGTGTGTCTTCCGTGCCTGCTCATCCATGACGACCACGTTCTGGATGGCATGGAGACAAGGGTCTTGAGACAGGACATTCTCAGCGAGGTATAGATCATGAGCAAAACCATAGGTATCGACTTGGGCACCACCAATTCCTGTGTTGCCATCGTAGAAAACGGGCAACCGAAGGTGATTGAAAATGCCGAAGGCGCGCGCACCACGCCGTCGATTGTGAGTTATCAGGACGATGGTGAAATCCTGATCGGCGCGCCTGCCAAGCGGCAGGCGGTGACCAATTCGCAAAATACCATCTACGCGGTCAAGCGCCTGATCGGGCGCAAGTTCGACGAGGCGGAAGTGCAGAAGGACATCCATGTGATGCCCTACAAGATCATTCAGGCCGACAACGGCGATGCGTGGATCGAGGTGCGCGGCAAGAAGCTGGCGCCGCAGCAGGTTTCCGCCGAAGTCCTGCGCAAGATGAAAAAGACGGCCGAAGACTACCTCGGCGCAAGCGTCACCGAGGCGGTCATTACCGTGCCGGCTTACTTCAACGATTCGCAGCGGCAAGCAACCAAGGACGCCGGGCGCATCGCCGGACTCGACGTCAAACGCATCATCAACGAGCCGACCGCCGCCGCACTGGCATTCGGACTCGACAAGAGCGGTCAGGGCGACCGCAAGATCGCGGTGTACGATCTGGGCGGCGGCACCTTCGACATCTCTATCATCGAGATTGTCGATATGGCCGGCGAAAAGCAGTTCGAGGTGCTGTCGACCAACGGCAATACCTTCCTCGGCGGCGAAGACTTCGACCAGCGCCTGATCAATTTCATCATCGACGAATTCAAGAAGCTCAACGGCATCGATCTGTCCAAGGACCCGATTGCCCTGCAACGGATCAAGAGCGCGGCAGAACGCGCCAAGATCGAGCTGTCGTCGGCGCAACAGACCGAGATCAACGAGCCGTATATCGCCATGGCCAATGGCGCGCCAGTGCACATGAATATGAAAATCACGCGCGCCAAGCTGGAAGCGCTGGTCGAAGACCTGATCGCGCAGACCATCGAACCGTGCCGGGTGGCGATCAAGGACGCCGGCCTGAAAGTGGCAGACGTGAACGACGTGATCCTGGTCGGCGGCCAGACCCGCATGCCAAAGGTGCAGGAAAAGGTCAGGGAGTTCTTCGGCAAGGAAGCGCGCAAGGACGTCAATCCGGATGAGGCGGTGGCCGTTGGCGCGGCGGTCCAGGGCGCGGTCCTGTCCGGCGAGAAGAAGGATGTCCTGCTGCTCGACGTGACGCCGCTGTCGCTCGGACTGGAAACCCTGGGCGGCGTGATGACCAAGATGATCGAAAAAAACACCACCATCCCGACGCGCTTCAGCCAAGTGTATTCGACGGCAGAAGACAATCAGCCGGCGGTGACGATCAAGGTGTACCAGGGCGAGCGCGAGATAGCCAGCGGCAACAAACTGCTGGGGGAATTTAATCTGGAAGGCATTCCGCCGGCGCCGCGCGGCCTGCCGCAGATCGAAGTGACGTTCGACATCGACGCCAACGGCATCTTGCATGTCGGCGCCAAAGACAAGGCCTCCGGCAAGGAAAACAAGATCACCATCAAGGCCAATTCGGGCTTGAGCGAAGCGGAAATCCAGAACATGGTGAAGGATGCCGAACTGCATGCGGAAGATGACAGAAGGATGCGCGAAGTGGCCGATGCCCGTAATCAGGGCGATGCGCTGGTGCATTCGACGCGGAAGGCGATGGCCGAATACGGCGAGCAACTGAACGCGGAGGAAAGGCAGCACATCGATGCGGCGATACAGGCGTTGGAAGTGGCGTTGAAAGATAGCGACAAGTCGGCCATCGACGCCAAGATCGCCGCACTATCGACGGCGGCACAGAAGCTGGGCGAAAAAATGGCCGGCGATACGCAGGCGCAGCAAGCCGCGAGCGCAGCGGCGGCCGGTACCGAACAGCGCGCAGCGCCGGAAGAGGACGTGGTGGATGCGGAATTCAAGGAAGTCGGCGACAAGAAGAGATAGCTAAGGAACGTGCACGAAATAATTTCCCGATTTGTTCCACGTCTGACGGGGGCACTGCGGCGTTGCTCGTCGTCGCCATAGCTCGCTATGACTCATCCTCGCGCCTTGCATTGCCCC
>DATLIB010000236.1:0-2516 GCA_035539595.1 Noviherbaspirillum sp. | reverse complement strand
ACCTTGGTAGCCATCATGGTCTGCTGCGACAGTTCGCGAGTGTCGACGCCACCACGCGTAACTTCGGCCTTGCGGTAGCCTTCCGAACCGTTGGGGGTGATTATCCAGCGATTGATCGCTTCACCTAGTTTGCGCAATTGCTTGTCTGGCATGTCAGCTAAACGTGCATCCGGCGTGAGACCATTGGCAAGCAACACACCATCAGCGAGACGCGATGGTAGCCATTGCGATAGCAGGTTGCCAAGATTCTTTTTGAGCGTGACCTTGCCCTGAATCAGCGTGGCAGCGATATCGGTTTCCGGCGCCAGATTCAGTGTCAATGGCGTGCCGGGTTCCCAGAAGCTGGATATCTGCAACACTGCCGGACCGGATAAGCCGCGATGCGTGAATAACAGGTCTTCTCGAAAATGCGTGCGCGTCTTTTTGTCGCCGGTTTCGATATCCACCTCCAGCGCAATGCCGGCCAATGAAACGAATGGCGCCCAGTCAGTGTTATCGAAGGTTAGAGGAACAAGCGCGGGACGCGGCTCGATCAACTTCAATCCGAATTGTTTGGCAATGCGATGCGCGAAATCCGTAGCGCCAATTTTGGGAATCGACAAACCACCAGTGGCGATCACGACGTTTGTCGCCATGATCGTCCCGGCATCGGTGTCGATGCGAAACCGCTCACCATCCTTGCCGACGGAGCCAATCTTGCACGGCATGCGCCAGGCGACGTTACCGCGCCCGCATTCTGCCCGGAGCATGTCAATGATCTGTTCAGCCGACTGGTCGCAGAACAATTGGCCTTTATGTTTTTCGTGATAGGCGATGCGATAGCTTTTCACCAATGCCAAAAAATCTTGTGACGTATAGCGCGACAACGCGCTTCGGCAAAAATGAGGATTTTTCGACAGGAAGTGCTGCGGTCCGGCATGCAGATTAGTGAAGTTGCAACGACCGCCGCCGGAGATGCGGATCTTTTCCGCCAGTTTCGTGGCGTGGTCGATTAACACGACTGTTCTGCCGCGCTGTCCGGCAACAGCGGCGCACATCATGCCGGCTGCGCCTGCGCCAATTACTGCAACATCGAATTGATTTGTCATGACTTGTCGGGGTGGATACAAGCCGTGATTGTACGGGCGAATGGAAAGGCGATCTGCGTTTTCAGCGCGCCGCCGCTTGCAGCTGACGCGCCACCTGCATGCAATGCTCCACCTGTTGCGCAATGGGTGCGGGCACCGGCTGTGCGCCTTGCAGTGCTTGTGCGATCCATGTTGCGGTCGATTCGGCGTCGCTTGAGAGAGGAAGCGGCGGCATGTCGTCCACCGGCGCCTGCTTCGATACCCGTATCGAACACTGGTGTTCGTGGAACCAGTCGATCTGCTGCGCGCGCTTGGCATTTGCAACTGTTTCTCCTTCGGTGCCGCGCATCAGGAAAGCGTCGCCACGGTCAGTCGGTGCAGCCGTCGAAAAATACGCAGTCAACATCTCCAGGTATTCCGGATGAGTGTAGGAAGTCAGGCGCAAGGCCGGCCCGACAAACGGCTGGATCATTTTTACCAGCGTGTGAGTGGAATTGCGCACACCGAGGATGCGACGCATCGCGAGAAGTCGCGCCATGCGCGGCGCCAGCGCCTGGATCGGCATGAACACAGGTTCATGGCGGGCAAAGCCTTGCTGGGCATCTTGTGCCGATTGCGCGAACTGGATACCCAGCGCCTGCAGAATTTCCGCCGTGGTGACGCGTCCGGGATCGGTAGTTACGCCGTGCACCAGCACGGGCACGCCGCGTTGCGCGAGCAACATCGCGAGCAGCGGCGTCAGGTTCGCCATCTGGCGCGACCCGTTATAACTGGGGATCACGACCGGCGCGTATTCACCGGCAGGAACCGCCAGTTTGTCGAATGACGCTTCTGCGGCATCGAGAAAACCAGCGATTTCGTCAACCGACTCGCCCTTGATACGCATGGCCAGCATGATACCGCCCAGCTCCAGGTCGGAAACGCGGCCGTCGAGCATCGCTGCGTAAAGTTGGTAAGCATCTTCACGGGAAAGACTGCGCGCGCCTTTTTTTCCGCGTCCGATTTCCTTGATGAAACGAGCGGCGGGGAATGCGTGGGAGGTGTCAGAGTGTTCCATGAGGGCGAGAGTACTACGAAGTCGATGCGGAGGAAAAGCACGCCATAGGAATTCCGAAAGACAACCCGCCTGTATGGAGAAGGAGGTGGGACTATGTCCTCTTCGAAGCCAGGCTGTTTGCGAGAATCATTTTCTTCAGTTCCGGCACGCAAGAACCACAATTCGTTCCGCATTTCAGCTGATCCTGCATGCAAGCCAGCGTCGCATCGGGCGTCTTCCCATGCAGTTTCGCCAAGGCGTCGTCGATCTCGGTCTCTGCCACGTTGAAGCAGTTGCAGACGATTCGCCCGCGCGCCCTGAAGCCCTGCGGCGCCTTGGCCGAGGGTATCAGTAACAAGCGGCCCAAGGTGGTGACCGGCTGCTCGCCGTCGAGATATTCTCTCAACCAGTGT
>DATLIB010000235.1:0-14920 GCA_035539595.1 Noviherbaspirillum sp. | reverse complement strand
CTTCCGCGCCGCTATTGGTGAAAAACACGCGATCAAAACAGGAATTCGCTGTGAGTAGCGACGCCAGCACGATCGACGGTTCGTTATAGAAAGCTGGCGACGGATTGATCAGTTTGGTGACCTGCGTACTCACCGCATCGATGATGCACTGCGGAGAATGACCCAGGCAGTTAACGGCCCATCCCTGCAGGTAGTCGAGATACCGCTTGCCGTTGTGGTCCGTCAGCCACATGCCGCGACCCTCGGTAAAGACCAGCGATGGCCGATTAGTAATTTGCATGAGGGCGTTGATGTCGTACTGGCTGAATTCCATTTCGGAGTCTCCTGGACAAGAGGGGCGATTGATAAAAACCAAGAATCAAAAAAAAAGCCACAGGGCGGGCCTGTGGCTTTGTGAGCAGCTAACGCTTACATGCACGGCATCCCTGGCTGTGGCAGCGGGGGCCGGCGTCGCAAGAGTTTGGCTGTCGTATTCATGCGGCCAATATTATGACGTTTTGCGCAGTGCGTCAAAAGCTATTTTGCCGCCAAGGCGGGATCAGCAAGGTCCGCTTCAGAGGTGAATGCATCCGCATAAAACTCGGCTTCCGGCAGCTTGCACTGCGCGACAAAATCCCGCTTGGCCGAATCGACCATGATGGGCGCGCCACATGCGTAGACCTGATATGCGGACAAGTCCGGCAAATCTTCCATCACCGCGCGATGCACGAATCCGTTGCGGCCGTTCCAGCCGTCCTCGGGATGTATGTCAGAAATCACCGGCACGTACTTGAAATTCGATACCGTACGCGCCCATTCTTCGCACAATGCATGCATATACAAATCCTTGGGGCGGCGTCCGCCCCAGTACAGGATCATCGGACGCGTAGTCTTGGTGTGGATGGCATGTTCGACGATCGCCTTGATCGGCGCGAAGCCGGTACCGGAGGCAAGCAGGACCATCGGCTTGTCGGAATCTTCGCGCAGGAAGAAAGTGCCGAGCGGTCCTTCGAAGCGAAGGATGTCGCGTTCCTTCATGTTATTGAAAACATGGTCTGTAAATACACCGCCGCTCATGTGGCGGATATGCAGCGTCAGGTGTTCATCCCGATGCGGCGCGTTGGCCATGCTGTAGCTACGACGCTTGCCGTCTTTCAGCAGAAATTCGATGTACTGGCCAGCACGATATTGCAATCGTTCATTCGCCGGCAATTGCAGAGAGAGAACAACGACGTCATCAGCAACCTTGTCGATTTTTGCGACACGCGACGGCAGTTTTTTAATCGGGAATTCACCAATGCCAAGTACTTCGCGCGCTTCGATCACGATGTCGGAGTGCGGTGTGGCGCAGCAGAACAGCGAAAAGCCTTTTTCTTCTTCCGCTACTGGCAGCGCTTTTTCCTGATGTGCGCCGTGTGTGACGGAGCCATCCAGCAGCTTGCCCTTGCAAGTGCCGCAGGCACCGTTTTTGCAGCCGTAGGGCAAGCCTACACCGGCGCGAATCGCCGCAGTCAAAACGGTTTCGCCTTCTTCGCAGGTGAATTGGCGTCCGCTTGGCTGAACTGTTACTTGGAAAGTCATACAATCCCGATGATGAAAAATGTGGAAACAAAAAAAGCAGCGAGACTTGGCCGGCCGCATTTCTCCAGGCCGCGCGTGCTGATCCTGGGCTGCGGTGACATCGGCATGCGGTTATTGCCGCTGTTGCGCGACCGCTTTCGCGTATTTGCCGTGACCAGCCAAGCCTCGCGGCGCGATGAGCTGCGCGCGGCCGGTGCCATACCCTTGCTGGCCGACCTCGATCAGCCCAACAGTCTGGCGCGTTTGGCCGGGGTAGCACCTTACATCGTGCATCTTGTGCCGCCCCAAACAGAAGGAACGACGGACCGCCGTACTCGCAATGTGACCGCCATTTTACCTGACCATGCAACCGTCGTTTACGTCAGCACCACGGGCGTGTATGGCGATTGTGGTGGAGAACTGGTGGATGAGACTCGGCCCGTGAAGCCGCAGAGTGCGCGCGCCAAGCGGCGCGTTGATGCCGAGCAGGTGCTGCGTAAGTGGGCACGCCGCTCTGGGTCGCGGCTCGGCATCTTACGGGTGCCGGGCATATACGCGGTCGATCGTCTTCCGCTTGAACGCCTTAGAAAAGGAACACCGGCGTTACGGTCGGAAGACGACGTCTATACCAACCACATCCATGCCGACGATTTGGCGCGCATCATTGTGCAGGCGTTGTTCCAGTTGCGGCCCTGCCGGATCTACCATGCGGTCGATGATTCGGACATGAAAATGGCAGATTACTTTGATGCCGTGGCCGACGCCTTTTCCCTTGCCCGGCCCCCACGGTTGCCGCGTGCGGAATTGAGCCGAGTGATTTCGCCCACCTTGTTATCGTTCATGTCGGAATCGCGGCGGCTTACCAACATGCGGATAAAAATGGAACTCGGAGTGCGGCTGCAATATGCACATGTGCATGCAGCACTCGCGCACATGCCGCCGCACCAATAGCGCTCAGGAAGCCGAGCTGTTAATGACAGCGTAGCCGGCTTCCAACACAGCGGCCTTAATATCCTCCAAGCTTGCGGTTGAAGTTACCCGGATCCGTTGAGTGGACAGGTCCACATCCACTTTTGCCGACGCATCAAGCGCCTGCACCGACTTGGTCACTGAATTGACACAATGGCCGCAGCTCATTCCTTCAACTTGCAGTTCATACATGTGCTTACTCCTGAAGGTCATACATGCGTTTTATTCTCCAGGTTTCCGCCATGGGAAGGTCAAGCCTCTTTTTCGCAATAGGCAATATCAAGATGGCGTGGTTAATAAAAACCAATTAGGGGGAGACTGATTTTGGGCGGGGGGCAATGCGAAGATTGCCGCAGAGATTGCATGGCAGACGGAAACAAAAAAGGGATTAACTAAAATTTAGCTAACCCCCTTGAATTCGTTGGTGGGTCGTGAGTGGCTCGAACACTCGACCTACGGATTAAGAGTCCGCTGCTCTACCAACTGAGCTAACGACCCAACGAGGGCCGAGTTATATCAATAAATGCATGAAACGGTGAAGAGCGAGCAAGGGGCGTGAGAGAGGCGTGTTCAAGTCAAGGCGGCGCTTACCTTCAGCACTTCATCTAGCGTTGTAACGCCTTCGGCAATCTTGAGTGCTCCTGCCACGCGCAGCGGTTTCATGCCGTCAGCGATTACGCGGGGAATTTATCGTTGGGTGTGTGTGATTAAGATTCCGCTGGATGGTTAACTTCCCATATGTATGGCATGTTTTTTGTCCACTGGTTACGCTACAGTTACCCGCCTAGGCTTTGACCTAAAACAATAAAGATTTTATCGGTAGCCATTCTTATTGATGATTCGCTATTCGTGCGCTACACCTTTTTGAGTGAGAACTTAAATGCAAAATACAGCCGGCAAGGAATTTATACCGACAGGTCTACATCCTGGTGAAATGGGGGATGGCACGCACGAAAATACAAGTTGTCCAACTACTCTTCGTACAATTAACTTCTTTTCGATTCCTAATGGCGACCTCCAACTGGCAGGCGATAACCTTGCATTATTTTGGGACCGTCTGCAGTAGAAATAGGAGGCGCGCATAAAAAAGCCACTCATCGTGGCTTTTTTTATTGCAACTGAGAATAACGCATTCGCCTTTGGTGGCGTTTCAGTCGCGCAATAGTGTGATGAAGAGTCCGCTGCTCTACCAACTGAGCTAACGACCCAACGAGGGCCGAATTATATCAATAAATGCATGAAATGGTGAAGAGCGAGCAAGGTGCGTGAGAGAGGCGTGTTCAAGTCAAGGCGGCGCTTACCTTCAGCACTTCATCTAGCGTTGTAACGCCTTCGGCAATCTTGAGTGCGCCCGCCACGCGCAGCGGTTTCATGCCGTCAGCGATGCTTTGCTTCTGCAAGGCATGGATGTCGGTTTCTTGTTTGATCAGTTTGGAAAAAGGATGCGTAACGGTCAGCAATTCATACAGGCCAGTACGTCCGCGAAAACCGGTCTGGCGGCATTCCGGGCAGCCGACAGGCCGATACACCTTGACCGGCTTGGGGATATTCCAGCCTGCGACGAGGTTGTGCCATGCGTCGTCGTTCAATTCGCCTTCCGGCTTCTTGCATTCGGGGCAGAGCGTACGGATCAGGCGCTGCGCCATGATGCCGATCACGGTGGTTTCGAGCAGATAGTAGGGTACGCCGAGTTCAAGCAGGCGCATGATTGCGGAGGGGGCGTCGTTGGTGTGCAGGGTGGATAGCACCAGATGGCCGGTGAGTGCGGCCTGGATGGCCATTTCGGCGGTTTCCAGATCGCGGATTTCGCCGACCATGATGATGTCCGGGTCTTGCCGCATGAGGGCGCGCACGCCGTCGGCAAAGGAGAGGTCGATGCCGTGCTGCACCTGCATTTGGTTGAAGGAACCTTCGACCATTTCGATCGGGTCCTCTACGGTGCAGACATTCACTTCCGATGTGGCGAGCGCTTTGAGCGTGGTGTATAGGGTGGTGGTTTTGCCGGAGCCAGTCGGGCCGGTGACCAGGATGATGCCGTGCGGTCGTGTTGTGAGAGCGTCCCAGCGCTGGGCGTCGTCCGGCGGGAAGCCGAGTTCGGGCAGGGTCTTTACGATCACGTCTGGATCGAAGATGCGCATGACCAGTTTTTCGCCAAAGGCGGTAGGCAGAGTCGACAGGCGTAGCTCAATTTCCTGGCCGCCGGCGGTGCGCGTCTTGATGCGGCCATCTTGCGGGCGGCGTTTTTCAATCACGTCCATGCGGCCGAGCAATTTGATCCGGGCGGTCATGGCGATCATCACCGCGGCGGGCACTTGATAGACTTGATGCAGGATGCCGTCGATGCGAAAACGGATGGCGCCGAGGTCGCGCTTGGGTTCGAGGTGGATGTCCGAAGCACGCTGTTCAAAGGCGTATTGCCACAGCCAGTCAACGATGTTGACGATGTGCTGATCGTTGGCATCAAGGGCCTTGTTGCTTTTGCCGAGTTCGACCAGTTGCTCGAAGTTGCTACGCAACGAAACGTCTTGATGGCCCGATTTGCTGGCGCCCTTGATCGATTTGGCCAGCGTGAAGAATTGCGCTGTGTATTGCGCAATATCGAGCGGGTTGGCCATTACCAGCTTGACGTTGCGGCGTGTGACCTTGGCAATTTCCGCTTCCCATTCGACCACAAAAGGTTCTGCGGTAGCGACGATGACTTCAGTGCTGGTGAGTTCCACCGGCAAAATATTGAAGCGTGCAGCGTAGGTGGCGGACATGACGTCGGCCACCTTGGTGAAATCGATTTTCAGCGGGTCTATTCGTAGGAACGGCAGTTTGACCTTGCCTGCCATCCACTCGGTTAGCCAATCCAGCGTGAGTAAGCGGTTGGGTGGTAAGGCGGAGTGCAGTTTGCATTGCGCGACTGCGGTCAATGGGTGCATCGTGGTCGATGCGTTTTTGAGTAGGCCTTGCGCTTGGTTATAGCCAACCTTGACTTCCGGTTTTTCAATGATGCCGTCGGCCAGCAACCAGCTGAAAATCTGGTGTAAATCGAGCACTTTGGGGGAGGCCTTGTTTGCCTTGGGAACGGGTTGATCTAGCCTGGCATTCACGGGGACGGCCTCCTGTGGGTTAGCACGATAACGACGACTTCAGTCCATTTACCCATGAGCGAGTGGGCAGTTTGGTGGTATCGGTGATCTGTTGGGCGCGTTGGTAGAGTGCCGCAAAGTCGAGCTGCGGTGCGCTCTTGAAAGCGACCACAACGATATTGCCTTCCGGGCATGGCGGCAGGCAGATGACTTCGGCAAACGCGGCGCGGATTGCCGCCACGTTTTTGGCGAAGCTCGGGTGTCCATCGCCAAACAGATTCACCGTCATGACACCGTCAGGCCGCAGACAGCCGGAGCAAGCTGCATAGAATTCCGGTGTGTCCAGTACTGGCCCCTTGACGTCGGCATCGTACAGATCAACTTGCAAGACATCAATGGCGCGGTGGTTGACGTTGTCAGTCACGAAGTCCATCGCATCCATTTCCAATACTGTCAGCCGTTCATCGTCGTCGGGTAATTTGAATACGGAACGGCAAGCCAGAATCACGGCTGGATTGAGATCGACGGCAGTAACGCGTGCCTGCGGCAGATTGCGGTAACAAAATTTGGTCAACGCACCGGTTCCCAGCCCGAGCTGCACCACATGCTGCGGTTGTTCGACGAACAGCATCCAGGTCATCATTTGCTGCGCGTATTCCAGTTCGATCCAGTCCGGTTTGCGGATACGCATCGCACCTTGGACCCACTGGTTTCCGAAATGCAGGAACACGACACCGTCTTCCTGGGATAGGGTGATTGGCGCGAAGCGGGGCTTGCGTACTGATTTTGGCTTCGCCACCGCCTTCGTCTTGCCGGGGCCGGATCGCTTGTTGGCTTGTGCTTCCATGGAGTTGCGTTTGATGAGCATGTGCTTGTTCAGATAAGGCCGCTGGACAGCTGCGTGAACACGATAGTTTCTGCAATTCTACAGAAGAGTGTTCTTCCATAGTGCCGGTTTTTCGGCGGCGATATGCTTGGTCGTGGGGCTTGTCAGCCAGGCATTCATTCTGCGGGGCGACGGAGGGCGGCAAGCAGATCCGCTCGGTATAACTTCCGTCCCGCAACGTGAAATCCAATAGAGGGAACAAAGAGCGGTGACTGTCGATTTCTTGTCTGTTTTTAAATGGCATGCGCAGAATTGATAAGATGTTTGCCAACGTGAACGCTCCCTCCGGAGAGGTTTGCAACAAGCATTTCTTTAGACAGTGTGAGTCTTATGAATGTGAAATTGATATGAGATTAATGCGAGAGGAAAAACGGATGGCGAAGAAAGTTTTGATCGTTACCGGCGGCAGTCGCGGAATCGGTGCGGCGACCGCGCAGCTCGCTGCCGTGCATGGCTATGCAGTAGGTATCGCTTATTTGCGCGACCGGGTAGCAGCCGATGAAGTTGCGGGAGCGGTCCGCGATAGCGGCGGCGAGGCGATTGCTATACAGGCGGATGTATCCGTGGAGACGGACGTGGTAAGACTGTTCCAAGAGGTCGAGACTGCATTCGGGAGCGTGACTGCGTTGGTCAACAATGCAGGCATTTTGGAGCGTCAGTCGCGTGTCGAAGAGATGGATGCGGCGCGCCTGAGCCGGATTTTCGCCACTAATGTCACTGGTAGCTTCATCTGTGCGCGAGAAGCGGTGCGCCGGATGTCGACTGCGCGTGGCGGTGCGGGTGGCGCTATCGTCAATCTGTCGTCGATCGCGGCACGGCTTGGCGCTCCTAACGAGTATGTTGATTATGCTGCCTCGAAAGCGGCAATCGATGCATTCACGGTTGGTCTCGCAAAAGAGGTTGCGGGCGAAGGTATTCGCGTCAATGCGGTGCGCCCTGGGGTGATTTACACGCAAATCCATGCCAGTGGAGGTGAGCCTGGGCGCGTCGATCGGGTCAAGGATGCGGTGCCGATGAAGCGTGGCGGCGATGCCCTCGAAGTGGCGCATGCCATTCTCTGGTTGCTGTCCGACCAGGCCTCCTACACCACTGGCGCGGTGATCGATGTGGCAGGGGGAAGGTAGCCTATACGCAAAGCATGGGATGCGATCAAATGCCAAGCGTCTTTAAGTGCAGATATAAGGCGCACTGAACGGTCAAAAAAAACCGCTGTCGTCCAAATGAGACGACAGCGGAGTGCGGCAACAAGGTGGGCGGTACGGAATTACTTCCCGGTCATTCCCAGTAGCATCTCGTTCAAACGTTTCACGAAACCAGCCGGGTCAGCCAAGGTACCGCCTTCGGCCAGCGCGGCTTGGTCGAACAGGATGTGAGACCAGTCAGTGAATTTCGCTTCTTCATACTTCAGGCGCTGCACCAAGGCATGATCCGGGTTGATTTCCAGAATCGGCTTGGATTCCGGAGCATTTTGGCCGGCCGCTTTCAGCATGCGCAGCAGATTGCCGGAAAGTTCATGCTCATCGGCCACCAGGCAGGCCGGTGAATCGGTCAGACGGAAAGTAATGCGCACATCCTTGGCCTTGTCGGCCAGCGCAGTCTTCATCTTTTCCACCAATTCCTTGTACTGGGTTTCGGTTTCCTCGTGCTGCTTTTTCTCGGCCTCATCTTCCAGCTTGCCGAGGTCAAGGTCGCCCTTGGCTACCGATACCAGTTCCTTGCCTTCCACCTCATGCAGGAAGGACAGCATCCATTCATCGACGCGGTCGGTCAGCAGCAATACTTCGACGCCTTTCTTGCGGAAGATTTCGAGATGCGGGCTGTTCTTCGCAGCGGCGTAGGAATCGGCGGTGACATAGTAAATCTTGTCCTGACCTTCCTTCATGCGGCCGATGTAGTCGTCGAACGAGACCGTTTGCTCATCGCTGTCGTTGTGTGTGGAGGCGAAGCGCAGCAGCTTGGCGATACGTTCCTTGTTGGCATGGTCTTCGCCGATGCCTTCTTTCAGCACTTGGCCGAATTCCTTCCAGAAGGTCGCGTACTTGTCCTTTTGTTCCTGTTCATCGCTGTTGGCCAGCTCTTCCAGCAGGCCGAGGACGCGTTTGGTCGAACCTTCGCGGATCACGCGTACGTCGCGCGATTCCTGCAGGATTTCGCGCGAGACGTTGAGCGGCAGATCCGCTGAGTCGATGACGCCTTTGACGAAGCGCAGGTAGATGGGCATCAGCTGTTCGGCGTCGTCCATGATGAATACGCGCTTGACATACAGTTTGATGCCGCCGCGCTTGTTGCGGTCCCATAGGTCGAACGGCGCACGAGTCGGAATGTACAGCAGCTGGGTATATTCGCTGCGGCCTTCGACACGATTGTGCGTGTAGGCGAGAGGCTCTGAAAAATCGTGTGAGACGTGCTTGTAGAACTCGGTGTATTGCTCCGGCGTGATGTCGGACTTGCTGCGCGACCACAGCGCGCTGGCCTGGTTAACGGTTTCGAACTCGTCCTTGACAACAGTTTCCTTCTTCTCTTCATCCCATTCTTCTTTCTGCATCAGGATCGGCAGGGAGATATGGTCGGAATATTTACGGACGATGGATTTCAGCTTCCACACCGACAGGAATTCTTCTTCCCCTTCGCGCAGATGCAGGGTGATGGCGGTGCCGCGCGTGGCTTTGTCGATGGGCTCGATGCTGAAGTCGCCTTCGCCTGCCGATTCCCAGCGCACGGCCTGGTCCGGTGCGAGACCGGCGCGGCGCGTATCGACAGTGATCTTGTCGGCGACGATAAAGGCGGAATAGAAGCCCACACCGAACTGGCCGATCAGGGCAGCATCCTTTTGCTGGTCGCCCGACAGTTTGGAGAAAAATTCCTTGGTGCCGGATTTGGCAATGGTGCCCAGGTGCTCGATCGCTTCATCCCGGCTCATGCCGATGCCGTTGTCGGCGATGGTGATGGTGCGTGCGGCTTTGTCGAAGGTGACCTTGATCTTCAGTTCGGGATCGTCTTCGAACAGGCCTGCGTTGTGGATGGCTTCGAAACGCAGTTTGTCGGCGGCGTCGGACGCGTTGGAGATCAGTTCACGTAGAAAAATTTCCTTGTTGGAGTACAAGGAGTGAATCATCAGTTGCAGCAGTTGTTTGACTTCCGCTTGAAAACCCAGGGTTTGCTTTTCGGCTACGACCATTTTTACCTCAAGAATGTATTGAAGGAATGCAGGAAAGCGCCATCTGCCGACATGTCGGGATGACAACCTACCTGACATGGGGGTGCCGGAAGAAATTTCAAGACGCGCTTAGCGCGAGAGTTTGCTGATTTCGCGGTCCAGAAAACGCAGCACCCCGCTATCGGCCATCGTCGAAACGTTGATGCGCATTCGGGTCGATGGCAACTGGCTGGGAGAAAACAGGCTGCCCGGTGCCAGCAGAAAACCTTCTTCCAGTGCCTTTTCAGTCAGCACATTGGTGTCGCAGCCGGCATCCGCCCAGATAAACATGCCGGCTGGCGTGGCGACATCCACCGTCAGTCCGACCCGTTCCAGCTGCTTGATGGTCTTGTCGCGTACCGAGTCCAGTTTGCCGCGCAGGCGGTCGACATGTTTGCGGTAATGGCCCTCGGAGAGGATCTTGTATGCGATACGTTCGCCGATGTCGGAGGTGGTCAAGGTCGATAGCATTTTGCGGTCGGACAGGCGTTTGGCCATGTCGCCGGAGGTGGCGATGAAGCCGACGCGCAGGTTGGCTGCCAGCGTCTTGGAGAAGCCGCCGAGATAAATCACCCGATTCAATTGGTCGAGGGCAGCGATGCGAGTGGCTGCTTGCACGCTGCTGCCGGGATGCAGGTCGCAGTAAATGTCGTCTTCCACGATCGTGAAATCGTGCTGTTCGGCGATCTTCAAGACTTGAAAAGCCTTCGCCGCTGAGAGGGATGTCGAAGTCGGGTTATGCAGCACCGAATTGATCACGTACAGCTTTGGTTTGTGTAATGCCGCCAGTTCTTCCAGCCGGGCGATGTCGGGGCCGTCTGGCAGACGCGGGATGCCGACCACTTTGGCGCCCAGTGCGGCAAATGAGCCGAACATCAGGAACCAGGCGGGGTCGTCCACGAAGATGGTATCGCCCGGTACGGTGAAATGCCGGGCAATCAGGTCCAGGCCCTGTGTGATGCCTGCCGTGGTGACGATCTGGTCCGGGGTGGCGGCGATTTCCAGTTCGGCCAGCTTCAATTGCAATTGCTGACGCAAGGGTGCGAAACCTTGGGGATTGCCGTATTGCAGCAGCAAGTCCTGATGTTGTCGGCTGATCGCCCGCAAGCCGTTGGTGATGAGCTTGCCATCCAGCCAATCATTGGGCAGCAGGCCGGAGCCCGGCATTTTCTGCGGTGGATATTGGCGGAACATGTTGCGTATCAGCCAGACCACGTCCAAGTGCTGTGGCAAGGTGTCGGCCGGGCGGGGTGTGCTGCCGCCGATCATCGGTGCGCGCTCGCGCACATAAAAACCGGAGCCTCGACGCGATTCCAGGAGGCCTTTTGCCACTAGCCGGTCATAGGCCTCTACTACGGTAAAGCGCGATACCCCCTGCGTTTCTGCGAATTGGCGGATGGACGGCATGCGTGCGCCGCTACGCAGCAGCTTGTCCTCGATGCGTGCTTCGATTGAGCGCACTATCTGCTGCACCAGCGATTCGCCGGCTTCACGTGATAACACCTGCGGCGACGCCAGGCTGAGCGTGGTTGGTGGCGGTTTAGGGCGCGGGACTGTATTGGTCATATTGCCGGGGCAGTGTTCAGAATTATTTGAATAAGTGTATTGGTGCTGTACTGGTTTTGTCGATTAGGATAGTGCAACACCTAAGGTGCTGCAATGCATTTCGCTGGATTTTTACTCTATTTCTGGATCGACTATGGAATCTCTTCTGCCGCTCACGCTGTTCGCATTCGTGTCATCCATCACGCCTGGCCCGAACAACATCATGTTGACGTCGTCTGGCATCTTGTTTGGCTTCGTTCGCTCGATTCCGCACATGCTGGGTATTACCTTTGGCTTTGGCGTGATGCTGGCGCTGTGCGCATCCGGTGTCGGTGCCTTGCTGCTTGCGGTGCCGGGGCTGAATTTCCTCCTGAAGACGCTTGGCTCCGGCTATCTGTTGTATCTGGCGTGGCAACTGCGCGGTATGGCGCTGAAGTCAGAGGGTGATACAAGGGCAAAACCGATGAGTTTCTTCGGCGCAGCGTTGTTCCAGTTCGCTAATCCCAAGGCTTGGGTGATGGCGCTGACCGGTGCTTCTGCGTTCCTGCCTGTGATGCAACCGGTGTGGCTGGCGATCGCCTTGTTCTGTGTCGTGTTTTGTGTGGTTAATCTGCCTTGCATCGGTATTTGGGCCGGCACCGGAGCAGCATTGCGCAGCTACTTGACGCAGCCTGTCTGGCAGCGGGCGTTCTGCACCGTGATGGTGCTGCTAACAGTCTATTCATCCGTTGCGATTTGGCTTTAATGGGGAGAGTGCAATGACAGCGTCCACCCGCCACATGGCGACATCGATCACGCAGGAAACCCGCGGCATGTGGTTGGGCTTGGTCGGCGTAGCCATCTTTAGTCTGACCTTGCCGTTTACGCGCATGGCGGTTGCCGAGTTGAATCCGTTGCTGGTGGCATTAGGTCGTGCCGTTGTCGCGGCAACCGCTTCGGCAGTGTTGTTATGGTGGAGTGGTGCGCCGCGTCCCACGTCTGCACAGTGGCGACCTCTGTGCCTGACGGCGCTCGGCGTTGTGGTCGGTTTTCCCGTATTTAGTTCGGTTGCCATGTGTTATGTGCCGGCGTCGCACGGTGCCATCGTAATTGGCGTGCTGCCTTTGGCAACCGCTGTGGTCGGCGCTTTGCGTTTTGGCGAGCGTCCCTCTTTGGGATTCTGGATCGCTGCGCTGGCAGGCAGCGGCATGGTGATTGCATTTGCGCTATGGCAAGGCGAAGGTAGCTTCCATCCGGCCGATTTCGCTCTGTTCGCAGCAGTGATCGCCGCAGCCATAGGGTATGCCGAAGGCGGACGGCTGTCGCAGTCCATGGGCGGCCAGCAGGTGATTTCCTGGGCGTTGCTGCTGTCCATGCCCATTCTCTTGCCGCTGACGGTCTGGCTAGGCTGGGAATATGGCGTCAGCGCCTCGCCAAAGGCATGGATAGGATTCGGTTATGTCTCGCTATTTTCGATGCTTATTGGGTTCTTCTTTTGGTATAAAGGGCTGGCCCTCGGCGGCATTGCGCGTGTCGGACAGGTGCAGTTATTGCAACCGTTCCTGACGCTCATCGGCGCGGCGCTGATCCTCGGAGAAGCGCTGGATGCAAGCCACTTCCTGTTTGCCCTTGCCGTTATCGCTGTTGTCGCCTTCGGCCGTCGCATGACGATTCGGCGTTAGGCGGTAAAATCACCGTCCTTTATCTCATCCGCCCGGCACGCGCCGGGCAACATTAGGAGTTCATCTTGTCTTACTACGAAAAACTAAAAGCCCTCAATATCGAACTGCCCGAAGTAGCGACTCCGGCTGCTGCCTATGTGATGTATGCGCAAACCGGCAACACTGTTTTCCTTTCCGGCCACATCGCCAAGAAAGACGGCAAGCTGTGGGTGGGCCAGTTCGGCAAGAACATCACAACCGAAGAAGGCAAACTGGCAGCGCGCTCTGTTGCCATCGATCTGATCGCTACTCTGCAAGCGGCATGCGGCGGCGATCTGAACCGCGTCAAGCGCATCGTCAAACTGATGAGCCTGGTGAACTCCACCAGCGAATTTACTGAGCAGCACCTGGTTACCAACGGCGCTTCGGAATTGTTTGGCGAAATTTTCGGCGAGCAGGGCAAGCATGCCCGTTCGGCCTTCGGCGTGGCCCAGATTCCGATGGGCGGTTGCGTGGAAATCGAGCTGATTGCTGAAATCGCTTAATTTTTTTGTTGTACGGCGGGATACGATTCGTCCCGCCAATTTTTTGCACTGACGCAAGAGCCGGCCAGGGTTACAATCTTTCGTTCGGACGGTATGTACCCGATATCGTTCTTCGGAGGTCGCCACAAGCGGACCAGAAACGCGGCGCTCACGCTCCGCCACCAACCTAGCGAGACAAGTATGAAAATGGAAAATCCAACCCCGATTCAATGGCAATTCTCCCAGCGTGCAGAACAGCTGCAAAGCTCTGTTATCCGCGAAATTCTGAAGGTGACGGTCCGTCCGGAAATCATCTCGTTCGCGGGCGGATTGCCATCTCCTGCGACTTTCCCGGTAGAGCGCATGCAGGTCGCTTTCGACAGCGTGTTGTCGAAGCAGGGGAAGATCGCGCTGCAGTATGGTCCGACCGACGGTTACGGGCCGCTGCGTGAATGGATTGCCGATTCCTTGTCTTCCAACGGAGTGAAGATTCTGCCGGAACAGGTATTGCTGGTGTCCGGTTCGCAGCAAGGCCTGGACCTCTTGGCCAAGGTGCTGGTTGACGAAGGCAGCAAGGTGCTGGTTGAGACGCCGAGCTATCTGGGCGCATTGCAGGCGTTTTCCGTGTACCGGCCGGAGTTCGTTTCCCTCCCGGCCGACGAAGCCGGCTTGCTGCCGGACCAGATCGCCAGCGTCGGCAAAGGGGCTCGCATGTTGTACTCCCTGCCGAATTTCCAGAACCCGACCGGACGTACGCTGCCGGTGGAGCGTCGCGTGGCACTGGTGGAAGCCTGCGCCCGTCTCGGCGTGCCGCTGATCGAAGACGATCCTTACGGGGCGCTGAGCTATCGCGGTGAACCGCTGCCAAAGATGCTGACCATGAATCCCAATGGCGTCATCTACATGGGTTCTTTCTCCAAGGTGCTGACGCCGGGTATTCGCCTTGGCTACGTGGTGGCACCGACGCCGCTGATCCGCAAGTTGGAACAGGCCAAGCAGGCTGCCGACCTGCACACTGCGCAACTGACGCAAATGGTGGTGCATGAAGTGGTGAAGGATGGTTTCCTGAACGAACACATCCCGACCATCCGCAAGCTGTATTCCGACCAGTGCGACGCAATGTTGGCTGCGCTTCAGGAATTCTTCCCGTCCTCTGTGACCTGGACCAAGCCGGAAGGCGGCATGTTCATCTGGGTAACGTTGCCTGCGCATATCGACAGCATGAAGCTGCTGGATGAGGCCATCGCCGAACACGTCGCTTTCGTGCCGGGTGCGCCGTTCTATGCCAATGCACCGCAGCACAATACCTTGCGTTTGAGCTTCGTGACCGTACCGCCGGAAAAAATCCGTGAGGGGGTCGCAAAACTGGGCAAGCTGCTGGCCTCGAAAATGTAAGGGTAGGCACTTGGTCCGGCGGGGTGCTACTTTGCCGGACGCGAAAGTGCAACAACTACCAATAACGACGTAAAAAAAGCTGGCTCGTGCAAACACGAGCCAGCTTTTTTACTTTGGCGGCTACTTATTTGTGGGCTGACAACGTCACCGGC
>DATLIB010000234.1:0-3309 GCA_035539595.1 Noviherbaspirillum sp. | reverse complement strand
AGCAGCGATGCAACGGCAAATGCGGCGGCGAAGTTGTATTCGTTGTAGAGAATTTCCACCTGCAGCGGCATGGTGTTGGTTTCGCCGCGAATATGGCCGGACACCACCGACACCGCGCCAAACTCGCCCATGGCACGGGCGTTACACAGAATCACGCCGTACAGCAAACCCCATTTGATGTTGGGCAGCGTCACATGCCAGAAGGTGCGCCAGCCGGACGCGCCCAGCACCAGCGCAGCCTCTTCCTCTTCCGTGCCTTGCGACTGCATCAGCGGGATCAGTTCACGCGCCACGAAGGGAAAGGTGACGAAAATGGTGGCCAGCACAATGCCCGGCACGGCAAACAGGATCTTGATGTCATGCTCGCGCAGCCACGGACCGAACCAACCTTGCGCACCAAACAGCAAGACATAGATCAGTCCGGAAATCACCGGCGACACCGAGAACGGCAAATCGATCAGCGTCAGCAAAACGTTCTTGCCGCGAAACTCGAACTTGGCGATGCACCAGGCAGCAGCCACGCCGAATACCAGGTTCAGCGGCACCGCAATGGCCGCCGTGATCAAGGTCAGCTTGATCGCCGCCAAGGCATCCGGCTCAACGACAGCGGTGAGATAGGCTTCCCATCCCTTGCCCAAGGCTTCGGCGAAGACCGCCAGCAGCGGCACGAACAGGAACAAGGTGAGGAAAGCCAGTGCCGTGCCGACCAGCAGCGCCCGCACCCAGAGCGGCTCCCCGGTCGCCGCCGGTGCGTAAGCCGGCTCGCCGCGCGACTGGACAGGATAAGAAAGCGTCGATGCCACTCCAGCCATGTTATTGCCCTCCTGTCCGACCGCGTTTGCGGGTCCAGGCTTGCAGCAGATTAATCGCGAGCAGCACGACAAACGACGCACTCAACATCACCACGGCAATCGCGGTAGCGCCGGCATAGTCGTATTGTTCGAGCTTGGTAATGATGAGCAGCGGCGTGATTTCCGACACCATCGGCATGTTTCCAGCAATGAAAATGACCGAGCCGTATTCGCCACTGGCCCTGGCAAAGGCAAGCGCAAAGCCGGTCATGAGGGCCGGCAAAATCGTCGGGAAGATGACCTTGATGAAGGTTTGAAAACGATTGGCACCCAAACTGGCAGCCGCCTCTTCCAGTTCACGTTCTGCTTCTTCCAGCACCGGTTGCACCGTGCGCACCACGAAAGGCAATCCGATGAACGTCAGCGCCACGACCACGCCCAGCGGCGTGAAAGCGATCTTGATGCCCAGTGGTTCGAGATAGCGTCCGATCCAGCCGTTAGGGGAATACAACACGGTCAGCGCAATGCCGGCCACCGCCGTCGGCAGCGCGAAGGGCAAATCGACCAAGGCATCGATGACGCTCTTGCCGGGAAAACGGTAACGCACCAGCACCCATGCAACCACGCCGCCGAACACGACATTGAGCGCGGCGCCAATCAATGCGGCACCAAAAGTCAGGGTGTAGGAAGCGACGACGCGCGGCGAACTGATGGCATCCCAGAACGCCGCCCATGTCAGCGTAAATGTCTTCAGGAACAGCGCAGACAGCGGAATCAGCACGATCAGCGTCAGATACAGCAAGGTGAAGCCAAGGGACAAGTTAAATCCCGGCATCACTCGTGACGCCGCATGACTCCCCGGTGGCGGTGTGATTGCAAGTGGCATACGTTTTCTCTTTATTACAAATCCAGCTATTGATGCAGGATGATTGCATCGCATAGTTATAAAGAGAACGAACTTTTTTGCATGTCCTTAGAATGTTTTTGAATATGGCGCAAAGCCAGGCGCCGCAAAAGCATCATCCCGAACGACCACTCTCCGAGATTGGATTCGGCGTTGATATGGCCAAGCGCGCCTGCATTCACGAAGCTACAGCCCCATAGGTGCGCCCAATGCCTAGCCCGGTCAGCTGTCATCCAGGGGTCGTTGAGGCTACCCACCAACATGCTTGGAAAGGCTGGACGCGCTGCGCGCAACAGGTCTGACACGCCGAATTTGACTGGATCGGCAGGCGCCACCAGCAAGGCGCCAACAAGATTCGGCACATCCAGACGGGCGCAGTGAAGCGTCGTCAGGCAGCCGAAACTATGGGCAACCGCCAGCGTCGGCTGCGTGGATTGCTGTAATGCCTGGCGCATGGTGTCGGACCACACGGCGAGATCCGGTCTATCCCAATGCTTTTGCTCCACCCGGCAAAATGCCGGATAGCGACGCTCCCAACGTGTCTGCCAGTGCTCCTCGCCGCTGCCGTGCAGGCCCGGGACCAGCAGCACGCGAAAACCAGAATCCGCTTCCAGCACCATGTCAGGCCGCCTCCGCGCGCGGCAATGCCACCGCCGATCCCGCGCCGGCGAATGGCGGGCCTTCGCCGGCAAGCGATGCATGCGGCAATCCCCATAGGAATCCTTGCACCGCAATGGAGACACCATTGGCCTGGCCAAATTCACGCAGCTGGAAAAATGCCTGCGCGTTTTCGATGCGCTTGAAAATCACGCGTACTCCCAAGGCCTCGCATACCGACAAAAGCTGCAGGCTTAAGGCACACTCCGTGGCATCCCGCACGTCCACCTTGACCGCTTCCGGGCGTATGCGCTCGACCAGTGCCAGCGCCCTAGCGGCATCCGCCGCATTGATCGCCACGCGAAAACCGTTGTTGCGGTAGTTGTGCGCCACATGGCTCAACAACCAGTCCTGCCGCTCGCTCACGACCGGGAGCTGCAACACGATGCGTTCCTGCGGCAAGTCCAGCGCGTCGAGCACGCGTTTGAACGCCATCCCATGATTCCCCTGCACCGCAGTCAACAACCTTCCATGCACGCTGAGGTACAGGTCCTTGCCAGCGCCTGCCGGTTGCCGGAAAAAATTCAAGGCATGCAGCATGCGGCACAAGCGGTCCAACTCGACCGATTCCTCATCGCTGGCGGCGTTTTCCAGCAAGCGCCAAACGAACAGGCCCTGGTCGTTTTCTGTGTAACTGCGGGCAAAACCTTCGTAGCCGGCAATGGACTGTGAACGCAGATCGCGAATCGCTTGAAAAGCGGTGGTCAGGTTCGTATTGAAATAACGCCCCTGCACCCGGCCATTGGCATCCAGCCGGACGCGGGAAGGCGTGGACTCGACTGCATGAAGCCGGGAGAGATATTGTTCGAGCGCGGGGAAAGACATAGGGACCGTCCAGGAATAAGTTGTGCATTTTGGCGGTCGTAGCGGGATGCGATGCAAGGCGCACGACGCGCCGCAGTGCGAGCACTGCAAGCGGCGGGCAACGCCGCAACGCGCCCGCCACGACCAACAAAA
>DATLIB010000233.1:0-14294 GCA_035539595.1 Noviherbaspirillum sp. | reverse complement strand
TTGAAATGCAGACGACTTTGGAGAGCATCATGAATTATTAAGTGGCGCATAGAGTGTCTCCCGGGCAGGAATGCTCGCAAAACATTTCCCAAAAGAAATTTAATTCTTGCTACTATGGAAATGGATGTCTTTTGTTTTTTCTCTTTCAAATAACCATCATTACCTATGAACACACTCGAAAATGTGAAGTCGGGACACGACATTGAATTGGTCTTGGGAAGTGAAACCTTAAGACACATATTCCAACTCTTCATGGATGTAGGTGATTTCCCCCGGAGTGTTCCCTTGGGGAGTAGCACGATGAACCTCGACAGTGCGAGCGGAATCACCCGTACTTACAGCGCATTCCCGGGAGCGGAATATACCAGCGAGCATGCGGAGGCATTGACAGTAAAGACTTACGACTTCGGTGATTTCGACAGCGACTTCGTCTATCTGAGTATTCGAGCGACCACTGGAACTAACCAGTTTGATGTCTACCTCAAGATCAAGAAAGAGATCGACATTGCGGCAGAGTTTGCCAAGATCATCACCTATGTGGACGCCCCGGTAAACGAAGAGGGGGAACCCACAGAGACTTATGACATTCTGGAGATCTTTTCGGTCGTTGCAATCCTTGGCGAATCAGTTGCATTCAACACCGAACATCCCGAAGAAAACATTACCAGCGAAGTCATGCAAGAAGCCATCGACGGCTTCAACGCGACATTCACTGCATTCATTACCGGTCTGCGCGATGGGGCGTCGCCGGACGTCGTTGATTTTCTGCGCGCGCAATTGAACGACCCGTTGACACTCCCCCTCCTCGAAACGATTGCATTCAAGGCCTTCCCTGAAACAACGCTCGGCGTGTACCTCAATCTCCACCTTCTCGCGCATGCAAGCGGGTTCGTCGGCAGCCGCGGCGATACGAACGATGCGGAGAATTTTCTCCCTTCAGAGGACGCTTTTGCAATCGGTACATCCTCCTCGTTTACCAGGCATCTCCTCGACGACATCCTCATCAAAAAGATATTGCAGTTCCGCGTCGACAACGGCGAGCTCGCGGATGATGAGCTTGCAAGCGCACTCTCGGGAAGTCACTTTCCCATGACGGTCTCGCTCGACATGTTTGAAGCAAGCGACGAGGAAGATGACACGAATGCCGCCTCCGACAAGGACGGCGATGGTGCCGTACACTTCGAGATCACGGACACCGACGTGGCAACCGAAAGCTATACCTTTGAAGACGCGGAGGGCAACAAGACAAGCGCAGATTCGCTGAAGGTGGTGATCAAAACCAATGCCGACCTTTGGAAATTCATCAACCTCGCTGATGAAAATATCGTCCTCTATCTGACTCCCGTCGATCGCAGCACGGAAGGCTTTTCGGTAGCGGATATCGGGATCGACACGAACCTTCGCATGGACGTGGGGCGCACATTGCTTGACGCATTTCTCACGACGGTCGTTGCATCAGCGGTGCCCCTCTACGGACTCAAGCTCCTGCTCGTTCCGATCGTCGCGATCATCAATCTGGTCGTCAACAGCAGGGAAGAATTCGCGGGATTCACCGCCTCGGAGTCAGGAATAGAAGCACTCGCACGTCTCTCCCTGGCAAGCAAGCGTTGGGACCCCTTCTATACAACCTCTCACGATCTCCTTTTTCAAAAGAGTCAGTTCGTCGTGGAGGACAACCGGATTTTCCTTTCAGGGACACCGGCGCTCTCAAAGAGCTACACCCCCTATCCCACTGTCTATCCGCGCGATGTTTCCTACACCGGAACCTTGCCGCATACGATCCTCTATAAAGTCGAAGGCACAAGCGCGATCCAGTCGGGAAATCAGTTTGCCACCGACAGAGAAACGTTTACCGAAGAAACAAGCGACGCGGAGAACCGTATCTATTCACTCGTACGCTCGGGTACGGACGGCGGTTCGGCGACAGAACGTATTGCCGCAAAAAAGCTGGAACCCTACATTCCCTTCGCTCCCTACTGCATTACGCGCGATGGCAGCGACCATGATCGCCGTATCGACGCCATCGGGATGCTCTCCGATGAGGAGGTCCGCGATATTGAAAACCGTCTGGAGAACGCGTGGCTCGACGCAAAGACAACCGAGATCATGGATGCATTGGTCGCAATGGGCCTCACTTTCACAGAGGAAGAATACGACCAGGTATACGCTTTCCAATATGCGCTCATCGAGGACAATCATGCATATTCGGCTCAGCTTGCTGTCATTGCGGCGCTCCCGGGCGGAAGCGATATTGGGACTACCCTGAAGAACGCATGGCTCGACGCAACAGCAGCCGCGATCATGGCTGCTTTCATCGAAATGGGCTTCACTTTCACCGATGAAGACTACGACAAGGTGTACGCCCTCGAATACTCGTTCGTCGAGGATAGTCATGCATATTCGGACTATCTTGCTGAACAGTTGGATAGTGATGTCGAGGAAGAGATCTTTATTGACGGAACGCTACGCCTCAAACTCTCGCCTCAGAACGTCGATCAACTTGTCGACGACCAGATCATCGAACTTCCCGGTTACACGAGCGTCAGCCGCAAAGGAAGAGTCTATATCCGCAATATTGCGGATAGAAGCGAAACCAATAATCTCCTCAATCTTCGTTCATGCTCTTCATAAAAAAATCATGGCCGTCGTCAACATCCCCCTTCCTCATTAGGGATGTTGCAGGGATACGGTTTGCGAGCATTCATGCTCGCAAACCCCTTCACGCGCCGTAAGCGCCAATTCTGATATCTCTTGGTTTGCGAAGCTAATTCGCTCGTCTCCCCGTCACTTCAGCCCCGTTTGGCTGCCTCATACTGATTCTTCCTTGACCGGCGCAGATTATCCGCGCAGCGGGAACGCGCCGGCCGCCAATGTCATCAGATGGCACGTAACCGCAAGTTTAGAGAAGCGGGAACGCGAAGCAATCCGGCTCCATCTAATATCACGACAACACAGACAAGCTCATCAAGAGAACACCATGCCCAACCCTGCGCCGAAAGAAACACTGAAGGACATGTCCGACCTCGACATCGCCAGCCGCATTGCGGACGGTGATGAAGGCGTCTTCATGCTGCTGATGCGCCGCTACAACCGGCCGTTGTACCGCGCCGCGCGCAGCATCCTGAAGGACGACGGCGAGGCGGAAGACGCGCTGCAGGAGGCGTATCTGCTTGCTTATCGCGGTATCGGCAAGTTTCGCGGCGAGGCAACGCTCTCCACCTGGCTGACCCGCATCGTCGTGAACGAAGCCATCGCACGTTCCAGAAAAGCCAGCCGAAGAGCAGACATCATCAGCCTGAACGGCGACAGCATGGACAACAACGCAGCGGCAGAGGTGCACATGAATGAGGCCACGACCGATCAACCCGAGCGCGCCGCCCTGCGGGCCGAGACGCGCCGCCTGATCGAAAAGAAGATCGACGCGCTGCCGGATGCCTTCCGCACCGTCTTCGTCCTGCGCGCGCTGGAAGAAATGAGCGTCGAGGAAACCGCCAGCTGCCTCGGTATACCCGAGGCCACGGTACGCACCCGTTTTTTTCGCGCCAGAGCCCAGTTGCGCGAGGCCTTGTCGCGGGAAATCGACTTTGCCTTCGAGGAAGCGTTTTCTTTCGACGGCGCGCGCTGCGACCGTATCGTGCACACCGTACTCGCGCGTCTGAAACAGCAGGCCGGTACAACCGAGTAGCAAAGCCTATTGAGAATTTGGTAGGTCGCTGACACGCACTCCGCAAGGAAGACAGAGAAAGAAGCCAAGTTCCCTCCCCCGGGCAGGGGGAGGGTTAGGGCGGGGGTCGAATGGTTCAACGCGTGACGCTGTTCCCCCTGTATTCCCGGCAGTACCCCAGTAGTCAGATAGTCAAATAATCAAAACATCTTTTCACCAAGGAGAATAAAAATGTCTTTCCTCATGCAACCGGACTCCCCCACCCTCATCGACAGCCGCCGTTCCTTTCTCGGTAAATCCGGTTTGCTGCTATCCGGTGCGGCGGTCGCACTATTGGCCGGCCAGGACGCCTTGGCAGCAAAAGGCCAGGACGCCGGCACTTCCGATATCCAGATTTTGAACACTGCGCTGGGTGCTGAACTGGAAGCCATCGCCGCCTACCAGCTTGGCGCCGAAAGCGGACTGCTGCAAAAGCCGGTGCTGGATCTGGCGCTGACATTCCAGGGCCATCACAAAGAGCACGCCGATGTGTTGGCGCAGACGATCGCCAAGCTCGGCGGCAAGCCGGTCGCGGCAAAGCAGAAGTATGCTTTTCCAACCGACACGCTCAAAAACCAGACCGACGTATTGCGCTTTGCCGCCATGCTGGAGAAAGGGGCCGTCAGTGCCTATCTCGGCGCGGTGCCCCTGTTCGCCAATCGTGAACTGTCCAAGGCGGCAGCCAGCATCCTGGGCGACGAAGCCATGCACTGGGCGATTCTGCGCAACGCTTTGGGTGAAACGCCGGTACCGTCGGCTTTCATGTCTTAAATGCGTAGCGCATCGCACGCATTTGCCAGGCTGATCGGGCTGGCATGCGCTCTTGCCACCGGCATGGCCGCCGCCGCAACGCAGGACGCGGCGGCGGTCCGCATCAAGGCCGGCGAAGCGATTTACGCGCGCTGCCTCGCCTGTCATGCACTGGCATATGATCGCACCGGACCGCGCCACTGCGGCCTGTTCGGCCGCAAGGCGGGCAGCGTCCAAGGCTTCGACTACTCGCAGGCGATGCGACAGTCGAACATCGTCTGGGACCAGAAGACCTTGGACCGCTTCCTGGAAAACCCCGTGAAAGCCGTGCCAGGCACCAGCATGGGCTACGCCGGCATTGACTCTCCCACGGAACGCCAGGCCCTGATTGCCTACCTGAGACAAGCGAACGAATCCTCCGAATGCAAAAAATGAACGCCATGGACCACCACCTCTGCGACGCCAACTGCACGCATGGTCAAGCAGCAGCGGCACCAGAAAAACTCTCCCTGGTTCCCCCGGCAAGCCCGCACGGTTTTTCGGAACACGACTGGCGCCGTCTTCTCGCGCACCTCGGCGAAGACCCCACGCGCCAGGGGTTGCTCGATACGCCCCAGCGCGTCGAAAAGGCATGGCAGCACTGGACCTCCGGCTACAGCCAGCGTCCCGCCGATATCCTCAAGGTGTTTGAAGATGGCGCGGAACAGTACAGCGAACTCATCGTCGTGCGCGGCATTCCCGTCTACAGCCATTGTGAACATCACCTTGCGCCCTTCTTCGGCACGGCCACCGTCGGCTACATGCCGAACGGCAGAATCGTCGGCCTCTCGAAACTGACCCGGCTGGTAGATTGTTTCGCCAAGCGGCTGCAAGTCCAAGAACGCCTGACGATCCAGGTGGCCGAAGCGCTGATGGAATACGTCCAACCCGCCGCGGTCGGCGTCGTGATCCGATGCCGCCACATGTGCATGGAAAGCCGCGGCATCCGCACGCAGGGAGAAGAAACCGTGACCTCGGCGCTGTTGGGGGAGATGCGGACCAATCTCGGGTTGCGGACGGAATTTCTGGCATTGGCGCGCGAAAAGAATACGTGATACGTGTCGCGCTCGTCGTCTGGCATTCTTCAATTTTCAAGTCGCCTGGGTTGACCAAGACAACCCAATATCGGCACTTGGTCAGTGTTGATTGCAATGATGCATTATTGTTACCCTACATGGGATCGTGGCGAAGGTGTTCTTCTAATAACTGGTCAAGTCGTATGTCTGATATGCCGCAGCCGTCACAATCAAAGTCCCAGCACCAAACACAAAGCACGTCTTCACTTGTGGCAGCTTCAAGCATCATTTACGCCCCTCTTTCATCATGGCTGGTTGCTACGCAATCGGATGATCTTCTGCTTGGCGATCCGCGGAAAACGACTACCTCTGCACCGTAAGACTCCCAGGAACCCACCGAATCCTGGAATAGCGTCTGCCGGGTGTATTACATGGGCGACGCGTTCGATCAAAACCAGAATCCCGACGCACAGGTCGAGCAGCACAGCGATTGTATTGCCGATCGCTAGCCTTTCGCTTCGCGCGCAACATCAGCTGGTGGTGCCGCAGCATGAATCTGTCTTTCGCTTTGGGGAGGGTTTGCGCTTCCTCAAGCATGGCCCTGTGCTGGTCTGAGATCCTGCAGCTAAAGCTAAAACCGATGCTTCAGGGAGCTCTTCTTGGTATATAGGTGCCACATATGTTCCAGCAATTTCAGAAGGTCGCCACTGTTTCTCTTTACGTCTTGCTCATTGCATCCACATCGCTTGTTTCCGGCACCTCCAGTGCCATGGATGGTACCGCTGGTTCGCAGGGTGCAGACACATCAAACGGCGGCAATCACGGAGGAAACGGCAATCATCGCGGCAATACTCCTACAGTCAATTCCGCATGGACAGTCACCGATCTCTCCGCAGCGATCGGCATCAATGGCTTTCCGACAGACATGAACAACGCCGGCGATATCGTGGGAACGATCATTGTGACCAGTCCACCTCCCAGAGCGCCGCTGGGGACAATGGGCAAGGAGACCGCGTTCCTGTACAGGAATGGCACAATCACCGACCTTGGTACGCTTGGTGGAACTCTGGTCAATGCCAGAGGCATCAATAACAAGGGTGATATTGTCGGCACCAGCGTTGTGAATTCACGCACAGGTGAATTACATGGCTTCGTGTACAGCAACGGCAACATGCGTGACTTCAATGAGCTAGGTGGCAATTTCATCGCTCTGCAGGATATCAACGACGCAGGACAGATCATTGGCACCAACCAGGAACTGCATGCGGCCCTCTTCAGCAATGGAGTCAATCAGGATCTCGGCACACTGCCGGGTCGAAACACAAGCATGGCCACACAGATCAACGCCAAGGGGGAAGTGCTGGGTAGCAGTCGCACCTTCGGCGGCGGCGATGCTCGCAGCTTCCTCTATGCCAATGGAATGCTAATTGACTTGGGAAGTGTGGCCGGGTGCCAGACCAGCGAGTTCACCGCACTGAACGACCGGACCCAACTTGCTGGACAGTGCGACGAAAGGTTGGTCATCAGGAACGGCGAAAGCATTAAGGATCTCGGCGGCATCGCCGGATTCGACGCCCCTGTTGCAACCTCCATCAACAATTCCGGACAAGTCGTCGGATTCGCGCGAAAAACAGGAACGAATACGGGCGAAGATGTGAACGGCTTCTTCTACGACGGGTCGCAACTGGTGGATCTGAATACTGTGCCATCGATTATGGCATCGGGATGGAGGATCGAAGCACCCTTAGTCATCAATGATTCAGGCCAAATCCTGGGCCGGGGCACATTCCAGGGTAGCTCAACCTTTCGTTACTTCCTCCTCACTCCGGTGAGCAAATAGATTGCCGTCAATGCCGGGAACGGCAAGTTAGAGTCCGCGTAGTAATAAGTTGTGCGTTTTTGCGGTCGTAGCGGGATGCGTTGCAAGGCGCTCGACGTGCCGCAATGCGAGCACTGCAAACGGCGAGTAACGCCGCAACGCGCCTGCTACGGCCAGCCAAAATGTGCAACTTATTACTGGTTAGCCCTTTCACTTTTCTCTACTTTTATCAGATCTATGTAGGCCAGTCGCATTAACTGTGGCCGCCCATGTCACACAACTGTGGCGGCCTACGTGAACGTTGGAGCTCGCTTCGCTCCCCGCCAACCCACGCAGGAAAAACAAGGAGCGATGGACTAGCAGATAAGCATGCAAACGTTCCGGCAATAACATCGCCACGTTAGCAGCGGTGACAGCAGCCAGGTTTCGCCATATACTGTTTTTTTATACAGTATATTCTGTCGCAGCATGCCCTCTACCTCTCCGCCCAGCCTGCCCGCCTACGCAGAACTCCAATGCGTGTCCAATTTCACCTTCCTGCGCGGCGCTTCGCACGCGGAAGAGTTGGTGGCGCGTGCCGCCGAACTTGGCTACGCGGCGCTGGCGATCACCGATGAATGCTCGCTGGCGGGCGTGGTACGCGCCCATGTCGAAGCCAAAAAACAGCACCTGCCCCTGATCGTCGGCAGCCAGTTCCAGCTGGTGGATGAGGACGGCAATTCCGCGTTCTCCCTGATCCTGCTCGCGCAAAACCGCGAAGGCTACGGCAATCTGTCGGAGTTGATCACACTGGCGCGCACGCGCGCGGAGAAAGGCGCCTACCGTTTGACGCCGGCCGACTTCAGCGCGCCGGAAGCGGCTTACCAACATCTGCGCGGCATGCCGGATTGCCTGGCAATTCTGACGCCGGCGCATGGCATCGCCGTCGACCGCCTCGCAGTGCAAGCGGCATGGATGGCACACACGTTCAAAGACCGCGCCTGGATAGCGATGTGCCTGTTGCACCGCGCCGGCGACGAGCAGCATCGCGCCGCTGTCGAGCAAGCCGCGCAGGACGCCGGACTTCCCATCGTCGCCACTGGCGATGTCTGCATGCATGTGCGTTCGCGCAAACCCTTGCAAGACACGCTGACCGCCATCCGCCTGCGCACGCCGATTGCCGACTGCGGCTACCACCTGGCGCCCAATGCGGAACAGCACCTGCGTTCGCGACTGCGACTGGGAAACTTGTATGCACCGGCGGCGCTGGCGGAAACGCTGCGCATCGCGCAACAGTGCACCTTTTCACTGGACGAGTTGCGCTACGAATATCCGGACGAACTGGTGCCACCAGGAAAAACACCCGCTACTTATCTGCGCGAGCAAACCTATCTCGGCGCCGGCAAACGCTTCCCTGCCGGCATTCCGCTCAAGGTAGGACGGCAGATCGCGCATGAATTGAAGCTGATCATCGACATGGCGTATGAGCCCTATTTTTTGACGGTGTTCGACATCGTGCGCTTTGCGCGCAGCAAAAACATTCTCTGTCAGGGGCGCGGCTCAGCAGCCAACTCGGCGGTCTGCTATTGCCTCGGCATCACCGAAGTCGATCCCGACACCAGCCATGCGCTGTTCGAACGCTTCATCTCAAAAGAACGCAACGAGCCGCCGGATATCGATGTCGATTTCGAGCACCAGCGGCGCGAAGAAGTCATCCAGTACGTGTACCAAAAATACGGCCGCTTGCGGGCAGCATTGACGGCGGTAGTCATCAGCTACCGGCCACGCAGCGTGTTGCGCGATGTCGGCAAGGCGCTTGGCGTCGATCCCGGCATCGTGGACCAGGTCGCCAAATCGCATCGCTGGTGGGACAGCAAGACGGAACTGGCGGAGCGTTTCGCCGAATGCGGCATGGACCCGCAAGCGCCGCTGACGCAGCAATGGGCGGAGCTCGCCTCCAAGCTGATGCGTTTTCCGCGCCACCTGTCACAGCATCCCGGCGGTTTCGTGATTGCGCGCGGCAAGCTGTCGCGGCTGGTGCCGATTGAAAACGCCGCGATGAAAGAGCGCAGCGTGGTGCAATGGGACAAGGACGATCTCGACGCGCTCGGCTTGCTCAAGGTCGATATCCTCGCGCTCGGCATGCTCAGCATGATCCGCCGCGCGCTCGAACTGATCGGCCAGCGGCGCGGCCAGCCATTCCGCCTGCAAGACATCCCGCGCGAAGATCCGGCCACCTACGACATGCTGTGCGAAGCCGACACCATCGGCGTATTCCAGATCGAAAGCCGGGCCCAGATGAGCATGCTGCCGCGCCTGCGCCCGCGCCGTTTTTACGACCTGGTGATCCAGGTCGCCATCGTGCGGCCCGGGCCGATCCAGGGCGGCATGGTCCATCCCTACCTGCGGCGGCGGCAGGGACTGGAAAAAATCGTCTATCCCCGTGAAGAAATCAGACCCGCGCTGGAGCGCACCTGCGGCGTGCCCATCTTCCAGGAGCAGGTCATGCAGATCGCCATGCTGGCAGCGGATTTCACGGCGGGCGAAGCCGACCAATTGCGCCGTTCCATGGCCGCATGGCGACGCAAAGGCGACATGGAAAAATTTCAGGAAAAACTCATGCAAGGCATGGCCAAAAAAGGCTATGAACAAGACTTCATCGCCGCCATCGTGCGCCAGATCGAAGGCTTTGCCGAATACGGCTTCCCCGAAAGCCATGCCGCCAGCTTCGCCCTGCTCGCCTATGCCAGCTCCTGGCTCAAATGCCATGAACCGGCAGCCTTTCTCGCCGCCCTGCTCAACAGCCAGCCCATGGGTTTTTATTCGCCGTCGCAACTGGTGCAGGATGCGCGGCGTCACCAGGTCGAAGTGCGTCCGGTCGACATACGCACCAGCCAATGGGAAGCGACGCTCGAAGCGGCAGCGGGCGAGCAGCCGGCCGTGCGACTGGGCCTGAACATGGTGCGCGGGCTATCGGCAGAAGCGGCAGCGCGGATTGAAGAAGCACGCGCCAAGCAGCCCTTCTCCGACCTGCCCGATCTCGCCTTGCGCGCGCAACTGGCGCGCCCCGACCTCCAGGCGCTGGCCAATGCCAACGCGCTTGCGGCGCTGGCCGGCAACCGGCGCGAAGCGCTGTGGCATGCCATCGCCAGCGAAGCCGACAAGCACCTGCTGCGCGCAGCGCCGCAACAGACCGATGCCGTGCACCTTGCCGCGCCCACCGAAGGCGAAGACATCGTGGCCGACTACCGCACCCTCGGCCTGACGCTGGGCCGCCATCCGCTGGCGTTGCTGCGCCCGCAGCTGGCAAAGCAGCGCTTCCTGCCAGCCGACGTATTGAACACCTTCGCCGACCGCCAGCTCGCCCGCGGCTGCGGCATCGTCACCGTACGCCAGCGCCCGCAAACCGCCAGCGGCACCATGTTCGTCACCATCGAGGACGAAACCGGGCCGGTCAACGTGATCGTATGGCCGGCATTGATCGACCGCTACCGCAAGGAACTCCTCGGCGCGCAACTACTCGGCGTGTACGGGATATGGCAATGCGAAAACAAGGTACGGCACCTGGTCGCCAAGCGGCTGGTGGATTTGTCGCCCTTGCTGGGGAAGCTGACGACGCGTAGTCGGGATTTTGCGTGAGGGGAACTGCCGTTCGCTCGACTTCAAATGTCCTCTTTGACGACTTGCATAATGGGATCACCTCGTTCAGTCAGTTTCAGCAAAACCCTGCAACTTGCCGCCCTTGCAGCAGTCATCCGATAGTCAATTCAAGCAACGCGGCGTCACCGCCATATCGCCCAGGAATGATGCCGCCAAGGATATTGCCATGAGCAAAAAAGTCGTGTTGCTGTTGCAAGGAGGAGGCGCGCTCGGCGCTTTTCAGTGCGGTGCATGGAAGGCCCTTTTTCCTTTCATGCGGGAAAATGGACATGAGCTGGTGGCCGTTGCCGGCACCTCCATCGGTGCAGTGAATGCCGGGCTGATTGCGCGCCATTGCCATGCCGCCGACGGCGGAAGCGACATGTTGGAGCGCTTCTGGCGCACGGTCCTGGCTACTGCGCCCATACCCTTCCTGCCCTTTCCCGGCGAGTACTGGCGCGCCTGGAATGGATTGCTGACCGGTCTTTTGCTGGGAAATGGCGCGCTTTTTCACCCTCTCTATTTGCACTGGAACCAGATCGGCGACATGTTCCGGTTTCACATGCCCCTGTATCAAACGGAAAATGCCGAACAGACTCTGGCGCAGACCTTCGGCGAATACCACGGCAGAGCGCCGCTGCTGGCCGTGAGCGCCACGGATGTGGCAAGCGGGGAAGCCGTGCTGTTCAACAGCGCCAGCCAAACCATCACGCCCAAAGTGCTGGCCGCCAGCATGGCGATTCCCATTCTGTTTCCTTCGGTGGAGCTGGATGGCCGGCATTACTGGGATGCCGAGGTGCGCAGCAACAGCTTGCTCCCTGATGTGTTCGCGCTGTTGCGCCAGCAACGGCAGCGGCAGCGCCATGCCAAACCAAGCGAGTTTCTGGTCATCGTGGTGGATATGTTCAGGCCGGACGCGACGAGCACGCCGACCACCACCATCCAGTCGTACTACCGGCTGCTGGATATCGTGTTGGGCAACAAGCTGAAGTACGACCAGCGGGCGTTTGAAACCGGCAATGCCTACCTTGAGGCCATGGAGCGCATTCACCGACTTGCCAGTCATGAAAACCGTTCGCCGCTCACCTCGGCCATTGGCGACGAGTACAAAAAGGCGCTGGCGCAAGGTTTGGCCCGTGTCGAGTTTCTGCATGTCGGCCGCCGGCATTTCGAGTACGAGTACATATCGCGCGATTTCGATTATTCGCCGCAATACATTGCGCGCTTGATCGCACAAGGCGTTGAGAGCGCATCGAATGCCATCAAGGATTACCAGCAAAGAGATGGCACGGAAGGAGAGTCGGGATTTGAACCGTTTCATCGCGTCCCGCGCCCCAGTGGCAGTACGAAAAAGCATTATCCGCGTTTGGTCTGAACCGTCACGTCCAAAGGCGGCGTTTCCTTCTTGCGGCGCCCCCATGCGTTGCAGGCGCTTTCACCCGAGAGAGTCCGCATGAACATGCTTGAATGGAGTTATGTCCACACCGCCAAGGCGGCGTTCGAACACATGGACGACATTCGGCGCCGGCAAGGCGATATGTTCGATGCCGCAGGGTTCGGGCCGAGGGAAACGCCCTACCGGGTCATACACGCCGAAGCCGGGATACGACTGCGCCGATACGAAAGCGCTGCCGATGAAGGTCCCGCCTTGCTACTTGTTCCGGCACCGATCAAACGCACCTACATCTGGGATATGGTTCCGGAGCGCAGTGTCGTCCGCCGTTGCCTCGACCAAGGCATGCGGGTCTATCTAGTGGAATGGACGCCGGCAAGCGATGCCGAGCACGATGCGGGACTGGCCGATTACGGCGACCGCCTGCTCCGCACCTGTCTCGCAGCGGTCGTCGCGGATGCCGGTCAGCCCGGCGTCATTCTGGCCGGCCACTCGCTGGGCGGCACCCTGGCCACGATGCTTGCCTGCCTGTATCCGCAGCAGGTGCGTGCCATGCTGCTGCTGGAAACACCGCTGCACTTCGGCCGCGATGCCGGCAGTTTCGCACCGCTGGTTGCGGCCACACCCGATGCCAAGCCTATCGGGGACGCGTTCGGCAACGTGCCTGGCTCTTTTCTCAATCTGATCAGCAGCACCGCCGCGCCGCAGGTGTTTCAGTGGGAGCGGTATATCGACTGGTCCTTGTCGTTCACCGACGCTGACGCGCTTGGCATGCACATGCGGGTCGAACGCTGGGCGCACGATGAATTTCCCCTTCCGGGAAAACTCTTCACCGACATCGTCGAACAGCTCTATCGCGACGACCAGCTGATGAAAGGCCGCTTGCGCCTCGGAGACCGGCAAATCGGACCGCAAGCATTGAAAGCGCCGCTGCTCAATGTCATCGACCCGCGCAGCACCATCATCCCGCCGCAATCGATTCTGCCGTTTCATGAAGCCGCCGCCAGCAAGGTAAAGAAAGTGCTGCCGTATGAAGGCGACATCGGCGTCGCCATTCAGCACGTCGGCATACTCGTCGGCCGCAACGCGCACGCGGTCATCTGGCCCGCAATATTCGACTGGCTGGCGGAGATCGGCAGCCTGCGTAGGTTGGGGTGACGCAGGAACCCCAACGGTATCTGGTGTACGCCGCAATGTTGGGTTTCCTGCGTCAACCCAACCTACTCGAGATCGCGGGTGTGATTTCGAATCTGATAGCCTGCGCATTTCGACAATCACACAATTTTCCATATGCGCTATCGACGTGCGACCACGAGGGGCGGGACTTACTTCTTTACTGTGAATCTGGCAGATCGTTCAAGCACATTGCTGGTCGATGGGATCGACGCATTGCGTGATGCCATGCGAACGGTCCAACAACGCCATCCCTTTCATATCGACGCCATTGTGGTGCTGCCCGATCACTTGCATGCCATCTGGACCTTACCGGAAAACGATGCCGGATATCCGCAACGATGGGCGCTGATAAAAGCGGGTTTCTCACGCCAGCTTCCGGGTACCGAGCAACGTTCCGCAAGCAGACAGCGTAAAGGTGAACGAGGCATCTGGCAGCGACGCTATTGGGAACATCAGATCAAGGACGACAATGATTTCACCCGCCACGTCGATTACATCCACATCAATCCGGTCAAGCACGGATACGCTGAACGTCCGATTGACTGGCCGCATTCGAGCATTCATCGATATGTAAAGGACAGGATCTTGCCCTCGGACTGGGCCGCCAATCCACCAATGGAAGGCAGGTTCGGCGAGGCGTAAGGCGCCGCGCAGGAATAACTTGTGCAATTTGGCGGTCGTAGCGGGAGGCGATGCAAGGCGCGAGGAGGAGTCATAGCGGGCTATGGCGACGACGAGCAACGCTGCAGCGCGCCCGCTACGGCAAGCAAAATTGTGCAA
>DATLIB010000232.1:0-28915 GCA_035539595.1 Noviherbaspirillum sp. | reverse complement strand
GGCAAGGAAGGCGTGATTACCGTTGAAGACGGCAAGTCCCTGAACGATGAACTCGATATCGTTGAAGGCATGCAGTTCGACCGCGGCTACCTGTCCCCGTACTTCATCAACAACCCGGACAAGCAAGTTGCCATCCTGGAGTACCCGTTCGTTCTGCTGTTCGACAAGAAGATCTCCAACATCCGCGATCTGCTGCCGGTGCTGGAACAAGTCGCCAAGGCGGGCCGTCCGCTGCTGATCATCGCTGAAGACATCGAAGGCGAAGCACTGGCAACCCTGGTGGTAAACAACATCCGTGGCATCCTGAAGACTTGCGCCGTCAAGGCTCCAGGCTTCGGCGATCGTCGCAAAGCCATGCTGGAAGACATCGCCATCCTGACCGGCGGTCAAGTGATTGCTGAAGAAGTCGGCCTGACTCTGGAAAAAGCAACCCTGAACGATCTCGGCCAGGCAAAGCGTGTCGAAATCGGCAAGGAAAACACCACGCTGATCGACGGTGCTGGTCAAGCCACTGCAATCGAAGCTCGCGTCAAGCAAATCCGCGTGCAGATCGAAGAAGCGACTTCCGACTATGACCGTGAAAAGCTGCAAGAGCGCGTTGCCAAGCTGGCAGGCGGCGTGGCAGTGATCAAGGTCGGTGCTGCTACCGAAGTCGAAATGAAAGAGAAGAAGGCACGTGTCGAAGACGCACTGCACGCAACCCGTGCTGCCGTTGAAGAAGGCATCGTTCCTGGCGGCGGCGTTGCCCTGCTGCGCGCCCGTGCAAGCCTGAACCTGAAAGGCGACAACGCCGACCAGGAAGCAGGTATCAAGATCGTTCTGCGCGCAATGGAAGAGCCGCTGCGCATGATCGTTCAAAACGCTGGCGAAGAAGCATCGGTCGTTGTCAACAAGGTTCTGGAAGGCAAGGGTAACTTCGGTTACAACGCTGCCAACGGCACCTACGGCGACATGGTCGATATGGGCGTGCTGGATCCGGCCAAGGTGACTCGTTCGGCTCTGCAAAATGCAGCATCGATCGCTTCCCTGATGCTGACCACCGACTGCACCGTGACCGAACTGGTCGAAGAAAAGCCGGCTGCTGCAGGCGGCATGGGTGGCATGGGCGGTATGGGTGGCATGGGTGGTATGGACGGCATGATGTAATTGCCGGCCGGTGAAAGGCAGCGTCGCTGCCTTTCACACCCGCAGTCTTCCACTGCACAATAAAAAGGCTCGCTTCGGCGGGCCTTTTACTTTGCGACATCCATCAGAAGAGTGCGATGTCAGGAAGGTTGTCGTATACCTCTTGTACCGTTTGAAATTCAGTCAACACGCTAACGACTACAGGCAATGGTTCCGGCCAGATTTCCGGTAGATCCCGCTCCTCTTTCGCCAAGATGGGGAAGGCCAATTTCTCCTTCGGAGGACAAAAGTCGGCATCAACACCCAGTTTGTTGCCGCGGGGGTCGATGCGGTACCAGCCGTACTTTCTGATGTAAACGGCGTTCAAGCCATGCAGGCAAAACGGCGGGCCTTCCGTGCCGACCGTCAGCCGCTGGTAGCACAGTCCGGCGGGGATTCCATTCGCGCGCAACAACGCCGCCAACAGATGACTCTTCGCATAGCAGTATCCGGTGCCATGCAAGAGCACGTCGGATGCCACGCAGGTAACGGGATTCAAACGGTAGTCCCAGCTGTGTTTGATGGTGTCGCGTACAAACTCAAAGCTGCACCTTACCAAGGATTCTTCCGAGTCTGCTCCCGCGGCAAGTTCTGCCGCCTTGGCCCTGATAGAGGGATGCAGCCAGTCGATGTATTGACTCGATGTGCAATACGCTTCCATGATTTTCTGTGAAGGATGAAGACGACAGTAATGCCTGTCAGCAGCCAAATGCGTTTTTATTGGCCCCACTCCGGCTTGCGCTTGTCGATAAACGCCTGTACACCTTCCAGCGCCACCTCCTCCATCATGTTGCATGCCATCGTCTGTCCGGCGAGTTGATAGGCCGCTCCAATACCCATCTCAATCTGCCTGTAGAAAAGCTGCTTGCCCATGGCAATGGCAATGGCGGGTTTGGCGAGAATGCCGGACACCAACCCAGCGATTTCTGTATCGAGTTGCTCCGTAGGCACGACCCGATTCACCAAGCCACGCGTCTTTGCCGTTTCCGCATCGATGAATTCACCCGTCAGCAGCATTTCCATCGCCTGTTTGGGCAACAGGTTGCGCGAAAGGCCGACTGCCGGCGTAGAGCAGAACAGACCGTAATTAACGCCGGACACCGCGAATTTCGCCTCGGACGAAGCAACCGCGAGATCGCACATCGACACCAACTGACAACCGGCCGCAGTGGCGATGCCTTGTACCCGCGCAATCACCGGCTGCGGCATCTGCTGCATGGTCAGCATCATTTTGCTGCACTGGTTGAATAACTTCTTGTAATAGTCTTCCGAGGGGGAAGCACGCATCTGCTTCAAGTCGTGGCCGGCGCAGAATGCCTTGCCGGCTGCGGCCAATACCACCACGCGGATGCGTTCATCGCATTTGGCCGCATCCAATGCGGCCTGCAATGCACACATCATTTCTTCCGACAGCGGATTGAATTTTTCGCCCCGGTTAAGCGTCAGGGTCAATACGCCGGCTTCTTGAGTTTGCAGAATGTAAGGGAGATCAGCGTCCATCGTCAGTCTCTTCCTCCGGCTCCTGCGGTTCGCCAAGCGATGGCGGCGGCTGATAACTGGCAAGCAGTGCGGCGCGGCTCTGTGGAGTTTCCAGACTGATGCGCCCGAGCGCACCGCTGCGGTAGTCCTGTAACAAGGTATGGGCAGCTTTTTCCAAGTCGAGATCGCCCCCTTTCAAGCGAAAGGCACGGCGCTTGGCGACACCTTCGATCACGCTAACGCCATCGATACCATCCGTCGCAAAGCCGTAACGCCCAGTAATCAGTTTCGGATAGTGCAGGAGCAATTGCTCGGCCAGGAAGGTAGCCACTTCCTCCTCGATGAGGGCATTGACACCAACCGCGTGACTGGCGGCCAGCATCAAACCATCGGTCGGATGTTCGATCTTGGGCCACAGCATGCCAGGCGTGTCGATCAATACCATGTTGTTGCCGAGATAAAGGCGCTGCTGGTTTTTGGTCACCGCCGGTTCGTCGCCGACTGCCGCCACACGCTTCTTGAGGAGCGCATTCATCAGCGTCGATTTTCCGACGTTGGGAATGCCCATGATCATCATGCGCAAGGGCTTGAGCGCGGTGCCGCGATGCGGCGCCAGTTTCATCGCAAAGCCTGTCACTTTGGCCACATCCGCCGGCTTCTTGCAGCTCAACGCAACCGCATGCACATTCTTTTGCGCATTGTAAAAAGCGATCCAGGCTTTGGTCGCTTCGGGATCGGCGAGGTCGCTCTTGTTGAGGATTTTCAGGCAGGGGCGCTGGCGGGCATTGCGCAGTTGTTCGATCATCGGATTGCAACTGGCTTGCGGCAGGCGCGCATCCAGCACTTCGATGACCAGATCGGTCTTTTCCATGGATTCCGCGGCCTTTTTGCGCGCGGCGTTCATGTGGCCGGGGAACCATTGTATGGACATGCGGGGGACTTATCTAGAAAGGCAAGCCGCTATTCTACCTGCTGGCCGCCCTGCGCCGTTGCCTGAACGACTTGCGCACACCTCAATCGATTTCGGCAAGCACCTTCAGATGGGCGACGACACTGCGACCCAGCGCGGATAGATTGTATCCGCCTTCAAGGCAACTCACGATGCGGCCGCTTGCATGCAGTTTCGCCACATCCATGACTTGTCGCGTCAACCAGGCGTAGTCGGCCTCCACCAACCCCATCTGGCCGAGATCATCTTCCCGGTGCGCATCGAAGCCAGCCGAGATGAAGATCATTTCCGGTCGATGCGCATGCAGCGCCGGGAGCCATCTTTCGATGACAAGCTGGCGCACCTCTTCTCCTTTGGTGTAGGCAGGGACCGGCACGTTCACCATGTGCGGGACAGGATGTTCAGTCCCGCTGTAAGGATAGAGCGGATGCTGAAAGAAGCTCACCATCATCACCCTGGGGTCGTCATGAAAGGTCTCTTCCGTGCCATTGCCATGGTGAACATCGAAATCGACGATAGCGACACGTTGCAGGCCATGTACTTCCAGCGCGTGTTTTGCCGCGATGGCGACATTGCCGAACAGGCAAAATCCCATCGACCCGGATGGCCGTGCATGGTGTCCAGGCGGACGGATGGCGCAGAAGGCGTTGGTCAGTTCGCCCGCGATGACCGCATCGGTGGCGGCCACCGCTGCGCCGGCCGCACGCAGCGCTGCGGTCCAACTGTGTGCATTAAGCAGGGTGTCGGCGTCGAGCGAATAGTAATCGCCGCCTGTATCGGCCAGAGCAGCAGAGTTATCGCGTACCCGCGCAAGCGCATCCGCGTCATGTACGCGCCGGATCGCCGCCACATCGACCAAGGGCGCATCCCTGTGCTCAAGAAAAGCATCGATACGGCTGGCGATGAGCTGGTCTTCGATGGCTTGCAGCCTCGCCGGGCATTCCGGATGCCAATCGCCCATTTCGTGGCGTTTGCAATCCGGATGGGAATAGATGGCGGTGGTCATGTGGATAAAGCGCCGTGCGCCTCGGGTTCTCGCATAAAATCTATGGCGCATTCGGCCGATATCAACTGGCCGATGTTGAATAAACAAGAGTACATAGTGTAACCAGAAAAGCGATAGAACACCGTCCTTTAAGCCCCCCTTTTCCGCGACAAGCTGCCCGGTCCATCTTGTCGTTATTCAACAAGAACAAACAATCAAGCCAAGAATACGCAATGTTCGCCAAACTCCACGCCGTAGCCAAGCAAGTCAGTCAGATCGTCGTCGGTAAAGATCAACAAATCCGCCAGTCACTGGTCTGTCTGCTGGCGGGCGGCCATTTACTGATCGAGGACGTACCGGGCGTCGGCAAGACCACGCTGGCGCATGCGCTGGCGATCTCGCTGGGCTTGAAGTTCAATCGCCTGCAATTCACCAGCGACCTGCTGCCTGCCGATGTGGTCGGCATTTCGATTTTCAACCGCGAACAGAACGGCTTCACCTTTCATCCCGGGCCGGTGTTCACCCAGGTATTGCTGGCTGACGAAATCAATCGCGCAACGCCTAAAACCCAGTCCGCCCTGCTGGAAGCCATGGAAGAACGCCAAGTAACAGCCGATGGCGTGACACGTGATTTGCCGCATCCCTATTTCGTGATCGCGACGCAGAACCCGACTCACCAGATAGGCACATTTCAACTCCCGGAATCGCAGCTCGACCGCTTTTTGATGTGTCTGTCGCTCGGCTATCCCGACGTCACGGCCGAACGCGCCCTCCTGATGGGCGAGGACCGCAGGACAATGCTCAAATCGTTGCCGGCAGCAATGCAGCCAGAAGAATTGCTGGCTGCACAAGCAGCACTGAAGGAAATTCACGCAGCGGCGGCACTGATCGATTACGTCCAAGCTCTGGCACAGGCGTCGCGCCAGAGCGGCCTGTTCGCCGAAGGCATGAGTCCGCGCGCAACCATCGCGCTGTTGCATGCGGCACGGGCATGGGCCGCGCTGGAAGGCCGCAACCATGTCATCCCGGAAGACGTGCAGGCAGTCTTGGTGCCCGTCGCAGCACACCGGCTGCGGCCGCTGAAATCGACCGGCAGCGCGGCATTGGGCAGCCGCGATCTGGTCATACAACTCATGCAATCCGTACCGGTGTGAGCCAAAAACTTTCTCTGTATGCCACGCTGGAACATCGGCTGCGTAAGCGCGCCAGCAAATGGCTGTCCCGCCGGCACGCTGTCGAACCGGGCGAAGCATTCCTGCACCAGCGCCGGGTGTACATCATGCCGACTCATCCGGGGCTGCTGTTCTGCATTACGCTGGTTACGCTCTTTATCGGCTCGATCAATTACAACCTGAGCCTCGGGTTCGGCTTCACCTTCCTGCTGGCCGGATGTGCATTGGTCGACATGCACCTCACCTTCCGTAATCTGGCGCATCTGCATCTTGCCGCAGGCCGTGCCGCGCCAGTATTTGCAGGCGAAGCAGCGCGCTTCGAGCTGCACCTGATCAATCGCCGCAAGCACGACCGCTATGCGATCTGGCTGGATTTTGTGGCGGATGACCATCTTGAACCCGCCTGTGCAGCCGATGTGAGCGCAAACGCGACCAACAGTGTGACGCTATCCACGCAGGCATCGCAGCGCGGTTGGCTCATGGTGCCGCGCATACGTTTGCAAACCCGTTTCCCGCTCGGCTTGCTGCGCGCCTGGAGCTACTGGCAACCGGATGTGAAAGCGCTGGTTTATCCGCGTCCCGAAGAGAACGCACCGCCGCTACCGCTGGCCGGCACCGAAAGCGAGGACGGTCAGGGTCAGGCGGGCGAGGACGACTTTGCCGGCATTCGCAGCTATCAAGCAGGCGATTCCCTGAGGCGCCTTGCATGGCGGCAAATCGCCCGCATCGATGCGGCATCCGGCGACGCGCTGCTGAGCAAACATTTCGCAGGCGGTGCCGCCACCGAAATCGCAATCGATTTCACGCGACTACCGTACCACCTCGACACGGAAACAAAACTATCGCGCATGACGCGCTGGGTGCTGGAAGCAGAAGCGCACGGAATCGCCTATGCATTGCGTCTGGGTGAAACCAATTTTCCGGCGGCACTCGGGCCGGCACACCGCGATGCTTGCCTGCGTGCGCTGGCCCTGCACCAAAAGACATGATGAACACATCGCGCCTTCCCCGGATGTTCCGGTCTGTTGCTCAGCGCGTCGCGCGTCCGATGTCCCGCGATAAAGCTGATGTGCTCCTGTTACTGGTCGCTTGCGCACTGGTGCTATTGCCCCATCTGGGTCACTTGCCGTTGTGGATTGCGCCGGCCTGCGCCGGCTTGCTGGCATGGCGCGGCTGGCTCACCTTTCGCGGCAACCGCATGCCGCCACGCTGGCTGCTGCTACCCATCGTCGTGCTAGCCATGGCAGGCGTTTACGTGACATACAAAACCTTGTTGGGACGGGAGGCTGGCGTAGCGATGCTGACGCTACTGCTGAGCTTGAAGTTGTTGGAAATGCACGCCAAACGCGACCTGTTCGTTGTGCTGTTCCTGAGTTTTTTCATGATCCTGGCAGGCTTTTTTTATTCGCAGTCCATCGGAACTGCCTTGATGACCATCGTCGCGCTCACGACGCTATTGACAGCCCAAGTGTCATTTCAATATACCGGTGTCGTTCCGCCATTCCGGCAACGCCTGCGCACAGCGGCGACCATCCTTGCGCTGGCAGCTCCTTTGACGCTGGTCTTGTTCCTTTTCTTCCCACGCATTCAGGGGCCGTTATGGGGTCTTCCCAACGATGCGAACGCTGGCCGCAGCGGCTTGTCCGACACGATGACGCCCGGCAATATAGCCAGCCTCGCACTGTCGGACGACGTCGCATTCCGTGTCAAATTCGACAATCGGGTACCGTCGAGGAATCAGCTTTACTGGCGCGGGATGGTTCTCGGTCACTACGACGGCCGCATCTGGACGCAGCAGAAGACGCGATTCCGAGCTGACACACCCGTGGTACTCAAGCTGCACGGCGCGTCGCTCCACTATCAAGTGACGCTGGAGCCCCATGGGCGCAGCTGGATTTTTGCTTTGGACATGCCACGTGCCTTGCCATCGGTATCGGGCAATCCGATCTCGATATCGCACGACATGCAACTCCTGGCTTCAAAACCGATCCATGAACGGATACGATACGACGCCGTATCGCATGTCGATTTTGAACTGCAACCGAATGCGCCCGAACCTGTCTTACGGCAATGGCTTCAGTTACCGGCGGGCTTCAATTCCCGCACCTTGGAACTGGCCGACAGGCTGCGCGAGCAAGTCAGTAATGATGTCGATAGGATCGATGCGGTCCTGCGACTATTTCGCGAACAGAATTTCCGTTATACGCTCGAACCGCCCACACTTGGAAAACACGTTGTCGATGAATTCCTGTTTGATACCCGTGCCGGCTTTTGCGAACATTACGCAGGGGCTTTCGTGGTGCTGATGCGCGCACTCGGCATACCGTCGCGCGTGGTGGCCGGATATCAGGGCGGCGAACTTAACCGAACCGACGGCTTCATGACAGTTCGTCAATCGGATGCGCACGCATGGGCCGAGGTATGGCTGAAAAACCGGGGTTGGGTCCGGGTCGATCCCACTGCGGCGGTCGCGCCGGAACGCGTCGAACAGAACCTGTCGCACATCATCCCGCGCCGCGCCCTCGGCGGATTCATCACGCTCGATCCTGCGCGCCATGCGTGGGTCGCACAATGGCTCAAGCTGCGCCAGAATTGGGAAGCCGTCACGAATGGCTGGAACCAATGGGTGCTGAACTACACACCCGACAAACAAAGAAATTTTGTACGCTCGCTCGGCTTTAGCGATGGCAACTGGCGTACCATGATCGCGCTCATGCTGGTCTCTGCCCTTGCTGCTGTCGCGTTCGTTGTGCTGCCGCTATTATTCCATCGGCAAAAACGTGATCCGATCGAGGTCTTGTACCAATCGCTGTGCCACGCAATGGCCAGACGCGGTTTACCGCGAGCGATGCACGAAGGTCCGCGCGCATACGGCGAACGCCTGGCGGCAGCCGACTCGTCGCTGGCCCCGGAAAAGAAAGCAGCGCTTGTGCAATTCCTGCAACTGTATGAGGCGCAACGGTATGGCGTACCCACCCATACGCCTGCCGGCGCCATGTCAAAACTCAAATTCTTGTTAGCCGAATGTCGATGATTTTTTCAAAACGTGCCACCTGCTCTGCCGCCGTAACCGCACTACTGCTGTCTGCTCCTTTCCACCTCACCGCCTGCGCCGCCGCGCCCAAGAAGCCGCTCAATGCCGCCAAGGCAGTCAAACCCGCGCCCAATCCGGAAGAAGCCGGCGAATTTGCCAACTTTTCGCAGTGGAACGAAGTCGCAGCATTCATGAACCAGATGGTGGAAAAACACGGCTTCGACCGTGCCGAACTGGAATCGACTTTCCGGCAAATTCGTTATGTCGAAAAGACCATCCAATTGATGAAACCAGCGCCACCTAGTCGCCCGAAAAACTGGCAAGCCTATCGTTCCCGCTTCGTTGAACCGATCCGCATCAATGCTGGTGTTGCGTTCTGGGAGGAGCACGCCGATGCCTTGGCACGTGCAGAGGAGCGCTATGGCGTGCCGGCCGAAATCATCGTCGGCATCATCGGTGTGGAAACCGTGTACGGCCGCCATACCGGCAATTTTCGCGTACTCGACGCCTTGACCACGCTGGCCTTCGATTATCCGAATACTGCCAATCGTCTGGCGCGCATGAAGTTTTTCCGTGGCGAGCTGGAAAACACGCTACTGCTCGCACGTGAAACCGGCACGGACCCTTTTTCCCTATTTGGCTCCTACGCTGGCGCCATCGGCTGGCCCCAGTTCATGCCCGGCAGCATACGCAGATATGCCGTCGATTTCGACGGCAACGGCAAAATCGATTTGCGCACCTCACCGGTTGACGCCATTGGCAGTGTTGCCAGCTTTTTGGTTGAACACGGTTGGAAAACAGGAGAACCGATCGTCTTTCCGGCGGCGGTTGCCACATCCGAGACCGCGCATGGATGGGAAGCGTTTATCGGCCAAAGCCTAGAGGCGACATTCAAGCTGGACGAGCTGAAAGCAGCCGGCGTATCCGCGAGTATCGAACCGCCCCCGGACCTGCAGTTCGGCTTGGTCGATCTGCAGAATGGCGACGCACCTACCGAGTACTGGCTAGGCGCCCCCAATTTTTTCGCGATCACGAAGTACAACCGCAGCTTTTTTTACGCAATGTCCGTGATCGAACTGGGCCGTGCAGTACGCTCGGTCCGCAGCCGCCAACCCGGTTAGGCAGCTTTGAAGCAATATTTTCAGAAAACCCGGAAACGACTTGCTTTAATGATGCCGATTTAACCCGCCTTACGAAATGTGAAATTGATGCGATGCGGGCCGATTAATCGGTGATCCGCCTCCTTGATCGGCAGTACGCCGTGATAACGCAACCGGTCCGGTCCGCCCCATACCGCCACGTCGCCATGGAACAACGGTACGCGCAAGGTTTTGTCGGTACGCGTGTAGCCACCAAACAGAAACAATGCAGGAATTCCGAGCGACACCGACACAATGGGCGCATTGAAGTCCTTTTCATTCTTGTCTTGGTGCAGTGACAGCCTTGTACCAGGCTCATACCGATTGATGAGACAAGCATCGGGCATGAAGCAATGAAAGCCGGCTTCCACGGCGGCATCCCGTGCCAGATGCAAGAAAACCTCTGGCATCGCAGGCCAAGGGTTGCCGCTATCAGGATCAATCGCGGTGTATCGATAGCCCCGTCGATCGCTCGTCCAGCCAAGTGCACCGCAGTTTGTCAATGCCACAGACATGCGAAAACCGCCTGGCGTAACCATGTGCCGAAAAGGCGATACTTGTTGAATCATGGCCAATGCCGGCAGCAATTCAGGCACATACGGCAGGGCAAAACTCTTCAACACAAACGCGCTCTCAGCTAATTGTTCCCGCCGGCTTGCAGCCTGTCCTTCGGCAAAATCGAAAATATCAAAAGTCATCGCTCAGCCCCTTGATAGGCGCGTTTGAGAATGCACTGGCAATGCGATGCGCGTGAACGCATGGGAGGGTCAAGCTGATGATCACGTGACTGCCGACTTCAGCGGAATCAAGTCAATTTGCACAGTTTGAGCGCCCCCAGTCATCCATACCTGACCATCCTGAATAGTGCATTGCAGTTGCATCGTCCGTTGTGCCAGTCCGGCGAGGGCGGCAGCTGTAGAGGATGCCAGGTTTAGCACGCGCAGATTGCGTGCCCGCTCGACCTTGCTACCAGTCTGATTCCACCACACGTTACTGGCGCTGCCATAGCTATAGACAACGACTTGAGACGAGCGCCCACATGCTTTGAGCATCCGTTTTTCATCGGGCTGTCCAACATCGATCCAGAGATCGATTGCACCGGTCAGATCTTTTTGCCACAAGTCGGGCTCATCCTCGGTACTCAATCCTTTGCCAAACAACAGCGCCTCATGAGCATGTATGGCGAACGCGAGTACGCGCACCATCATGCGTTCGTCTGTCTCCGACGGATGACGTGCAATCGTTAATGGATGAGCGCTGTAGTAATGTCGGTCCATGTCGGCGATCTGCAGATCGGCTTTGAAAATGGTTGCTTTAAGGGCCATATCGGATCGCGGCTGATTTGTCTGGTGAAAAGAGCGGCAAATGTACAATAAAGTGCATACTGGTGCCATGCTGGTGCCGATCATCAGAAACGACAAAGTCATGAATCGTACGCCATCTTCAAATGAAGTCATCGAATCAACCCGACGCTGGCTCGAAAAAGCTGTCATCGGGCTTAACCTGTGTCCGTTCGCCAAGGCGGTATATGCCAAGAAGCAGGTGCGTTACGTCGTCAGTACGGCAGAAACCGCCTCGGCATTGCAACAAGAACTTGCTGCAGAATTACAGACGCTGCAACAATCGAGCCCTGAAGTCATCGACACAACGTTATTGATTCATCCGTGGGTATTAACCGACTTCCTCGACTATAACGATTTCCTAGATGTAGCCAACGCGACCGTTGCCAAGCTCAGGCTGGAAGGCAGCATCCAAGTCGCCAGTTTCCATCCGCAGTACCAATTCGCGGATGCAGCCACCGATGACATTAGCAACTTCACCAACCGCTCCCCCTACCCCATCCTGCACTTGCTTCGTGAAGAGAGTATCGAACGTGCAGTAGCTGCAATTCCAGATGCCAGCGACATTTTCGAAAAAAATATCGAAACAATGCGTCGTCTTGGTCGGAGCGGATGGGATGCACTGGATATTTATCCAAGAACCACATCCGTTGATAGTTGAAATATTAAATGCCCCCGAACTAAGGCGCAGGGAGGTGTTCCAATGTTGACGCTACATTTTTTTCGGAAACCCATGAGGGCTACGGACGTAGCTTGCCCAAATTGCGAAGCATCAAAATGGCATGAACACGGCTGATTAGAATGCTCTTTGATTAGCACAAACGGTAAGCCCGCTCGGAGCAGGAACGAAAAGCAGAACTAGAGGAGACGGGGAAAATCCTCATGTAACGCGTAATTACCCATGCGGCCTTACTATCTCAACCGGCATGCTAAATCCTAATATTCCCGCCATATTGGCCATATTGAATCTACGAAAAATGTAAATATTTACAATAATTCCGCACCCCGCATAGATGACGTGCCGCCGGGGGAAAGTGTCTCAAAATCATTACAGAAAAGTACTATCGTTTCTATTTCTCTGTATAATAAACTTGCAATAAAGAATCATTGAGACTATGACTACTCAATTAGGCAACGCTATGAACAGTACACGACTGGCCGACCAAGTTAATTATGATCCAAACAACTTATTGGATGCATTAATTGAAAAATTGAATCTCAAAAATGACGCGGCGTTATCGCGCGCACTTGAGGTCGCTCCACCGGTAATCAGTAAAATCAGGCATCGCCGCCTTCCGGTCGGTGCCTCTTTGCTGATTCGCATGCATGAAGTCAGCGACTTGAGCATTAAGGATCTGCGGACTCTTATGGGTGACCGCCGCGACAAATTCCGCATCAGCGACAAACAATTCAAGCCCAAGGAAACCTCTGCGATCACCACTGGTGCAGAAGAACGAGAGTAACAGTAACTGGTGCGCTTCTTGACATCTTCCCCCTTTATGCGGGGAAGATGCCAGTAGATAAATAACGGTCACCGCGGTCGCAGACAATAAATACAATTGTCGCGTTCTCTACGCTTCGTGAGACACGCAATGCCACCTCACATGCACCAGCGGCCGAAATTCCGCAAAAAATGCCTTCTTCCATCGCCATTCGGCGAGCCATCTGTTCTGCGGCAGCTTGACTGACATATTCCAACTGGTCGACGCCAGATTTATCATAAATTTTAGGCATATAAGCTTCCGGCCATTTTCTGATACCCGGAATTTGAGACCCCTCCTCCGGTTGTGCCCCGATGATACGGATTGCAGGATTTTTCTCCCGCAAAAACCGGGACACTCCCATGATGGTTCCAGTTGTGCCCATTGCGCTCACGAAGTGAGTAACACGCCCATCGGTATCACGCCAAATTTCTGGCCCCGTCCCTTCGTAATGCGCTCGCGGATTATCTGGATTCGCAAATTGGTCGAGAATCACTCCTTTCCCTTCCTTTTGCATTTGCTCTGCAAGATCACGCGCGTACTCCATACCGCCTGTCTTCGGGGTCAGGACAATTTTTGCACCATAAGCAGCCATGCTTTGGCGCCGCTCCTCACTCAGATTTTCCGGCATAACTAACACCATCTTATAGCCGCGCATTGAGGCAGTCATCGCCAAAGCGATACCGGTATTGCCGCTGGTGGCTTCGATTAGTGTGTCGCCCGGTTTGATTTCACCACGTTCTTCCGCATGCTTAATCATCGATAAAGCTGGGCGATCCTTCACTGAGCCAGCAGGATTATTTCCTTCCAGTTTGCCCAAAATAATGTTGTTCCGATGCTCAGCATCTTCGCCCGGAATATGTTTCAATTGAACCAAGGGAGTATTGCCAATGGTATCTTCGATAGTCAGATAAGGCATGAGATCGGCTGCTTCAACAAAAACATCATTTTAATCGGAGACGTCATCACACGTACGGTACCATCACCGAACCAAGGACAAGGTAAAAAACAAAACCCCGTGGTTATTACCCCCGGGGTTTTGCTGGACGACGAAGAATTACCTTACTATTTTTGCTCATCCTTACTTGCGTCTTTCTTCGCAAGTTTTTTCGTGTCCGTTTTTTTCTCATCTTTGGCTGCATGAGGGGCAGCGCTAGCACGGGGCTTACCGTTGACGGTCAAGCCGGCATCAGACAGCCGGGATGCGCTCTTGTTGCCGACGCCATTGACACGATTTTCTAGGTCACTCCAATCCTTGAAGTCCCCTCCTGCCTTACGTTCGTCCAGAATAGCTTTCGATGTCTTGGGGCCAATTCCCCTGATACCATCCAACGCAGCTTGATCAGCCTTGTTGACCTCGACTTGAGCAAACGCAAACCCGTTTGCGGCAATCATCACCACCGCCATGAGCACTTTCTTGAGCATATTATTTTTTCCGATTGAGTTAGCTTAAAGATGACCTCGTCATCACCACATTAGTTGCACTATTAACAACCAATGAGTTGGCAAAATATCATTGTTTCGCTCAGGTATGCAATTGAAAATTATCCAAAAAGCTCTTCTTTCGTTACTGTTGCAGTACCCAGCTTCCCAACCACAATGCCACCGGCCCGGTTGGCAGTCGCGACCGCTTCGGCAATTGGCATACCGGCCCCCAGCATGGTAGCCAGCGTTGCGATCACGGTATCGCCAGCACCCGACACGTCGTACACTTCCCTCGCGACGGTGGGTATGTGAATAACCTGGTCCTCAGTGTACAAAGTCATGCCTTCTTCCGAACGGGTCAGCAACAATGCCTCAAGCTCCAGCGCACTCCGTAACTGCTGCGCTTTCGTGGTCAGAGTTTCTTCATTTGTCCATGATCCAACCACATGGCGTAGCTCTGACTTGTTAGGAGTGAGGATAGAGGCCCCTTTGTAGCGCGTGAAATCTTCCCCCTTGGGGTCGACCAAAGTTCGTTTCCCCAATCGTTTGGCTGCGGCGATCATATCCATGACATTCACCAGGCTGCCCTTTGCGTAGTCTGATAACACGACCACGTCGTATTGTGGCAGTAGTGTATTGAACTGCGTCAGCTTGTCACGCAATACCGAGTCGGTCGGCGGATGTTCAAAGTCGATGCGCAACAATTGCTGCTGCCGGCCGATGACGCGCAACTTGATGATGGTCGAAATCGATACATCACGATTCAGGTAACTGTTGACCTTAAGGTCTTTCAGCAATTTATGTACAGCATCGCCTGCCTCGTCTTGGCCGACCACCCCCAGCAATCCGGTCTGCGCACCCAGCGCGACCGCGTTACGGGCAACGTTGGCAGCACCACCTAGACGTTCTTCACGCCGCTCTACGCGTACTACCGGCACCGGTGCTTCGGGAGAAATACGGTTTACTTCACCAAACCAGTAACGATCAAGCATTACATCGCCGACGACCAATATACGCGGGGAGTTCAAGGAAATTGTCATATCACTCATGATTGGGCCGATGCCGAACGACCGATGCCATGGTATTCGATACCGGCATCCAGCATCACCTGTGGAGAAAATAGATTGCGCCCGTCAAAAATGACTGGCGCCTTAAGAAGAGATTTCATCTGAGTGAAATCCGGACTACGGAACGACTTCCATTCAGTGACTATGGCAAGCGCATCGGCATCTTTCAAGGCTTCCATCGGGCTGTCGCAAAAATGGATACGCGATAGGAGTTCGGGAGTTCCAGCAAAGTCCAATGCGAATACGCGCTTGGCCTCTTCTGCCGCAATAGGGTCAAATACAGCTGCGGTTGCACCTCGCTCAATTAGCTGACGTAACAGGACCCGGGAAGGCGCTTCACGCATGTCATTGGTATTTGGCTTGAACGCCAGCCCCCACAACGCAAAATGCCTGCCGCTCAAGTCCTTGCCGAAGCGGAGGGCAATCTTTATGCCTAACACATGCTTCTGTTGAACATTAACCTCTTCGACTGCTCGCAAAATACGTAGTGACTGCCCCTGTTCGTGCGCTATGCGCTCCAGCGCCTGCAAATCCTTGGGGAAGCAGGATCCACCGTAACCGCAACCTGCGTAGAGGAAGCTATAACCAATACGAGGATCGGAGCCGATGCCGTGACGTACCGCTTCGATGTCTGCCCCCACCATGTCCGACAGGTTAGCAAGTTCGTTCATGAACGAAATGCGTGTAGCGAGCATGGCATTGGCCGCGTATTTGGTGAACTCAGCTGAACGCACGTCCATCCAGAAAGTACGCTCCCTGTGGCGATTAAAGGGAGCATAAAGCTGCCTCATCAACATCTGCGCCTGCATTCCTTCCGGTGTATTGTCGCAACCAATAACAATCCGATCGGGGCGCATGAAATCTTCGACAGCTGCGCCCTCCTTCAGAAATTCTGGATTGGACAAGACCGCAAACCGAGCATCGCTGCCACGCACGTTTAGTTCGGCCTGAATCGTTTCCCAGACCTTTTCTGCCGTACCAACTGGAACCGTTGATTTATTCACGATGGCCTTGAAGCCATCCATATGTTTGCCGATATGGCGCGCCGCTGCCTGCACATATCTCAGATCAGCAGAACCATCCTCATCCGGTGGTGTGCCGACCGCAATAAACAAGACATCGCCATGGGCCACGCCTGCGGCTGTATCCGAAGAAAAAAACAACCTCTTCGCAGCCCGATTCCGAGACACAAGGTCGTCCAGACCTATCTCGTGGATCGGCATTCCGCCGTCGTTCAGATAGTCGATTCTTGCCTGGTCCATGTCGAGGCAAAAGACATCGTTGCCTACCTCTGCCAGACAGGCGCCAGTCACTAGTCCAACATAGCCGGCGCCGATTATCGTGATCTTCATGATGCTCCGATCATGCGCTTACTGCACGGGATTAATTCATCACGTTGAGTTCTTCCGTACGCCGCGGAGGGTAACTCTCCCAGTGGCTGCATCCCGGGCACTGCCAATAAAACTGGCGTGCCTTGAAACCACAATGACTGCATTGGTAACGCGCCAGCTTTTGTGTATAGCCGTGTACCAGATTTTTGACCATGGACAGTTCAGGGCGTACTTCGGGTGGCGATTCCATTAGGCGCGCTTCGAGTAGCTTGTCCAGCCCTAGAAGCGTCGGTGTACGCCGCAACTCATCTTCCGCCAATTGGTTCGCTGCATCCACCCCGTCAAGTTCGAGTACGACCTTGAACACAACCTCAAGCAAATCGATGGACGGAGCCTCTGCCAGATAGGCTTTCAGCAGATTGATACCTTCCTGTGTGCGTCCCACAGCGCGATAACCATCCATGAGCCGTTGCGCAACGAGAGCGACATGCGGAACGCTTTGCTGCTCCACTTTGCGCCATGCAAGCAACGCGGCCTCTATATTCCCTTTGACGAGATGCGCATCGCCAATGAGAATATTTGCCCGTACATTGTTGCGGTCGGCAGCAAGAGCCTTTTCCAGCATGGCCAACGCGGCCTCCGGATGGGTATGCACAAGTTCGTCCTGTGCCAGCTCGCAATAAAACTGCGCTATTTCCTTTTGCTTTGCCCCCGCGCCAGAATCCTGGAGTGCTCGTGCGGCATCGATTGCACGCATCCATTCTTTTTCGCGCTGATAGATCTCCAACAACGCCCTGCGCGCTTGGGCTCCATAGTGTGTGTCGACCAGGAGATTAAAGGTTTCTTCGGCACGGTCAAGCAATCCAGCTTTAAGATAGTCTTGCCCTAGCTCGTATTGAGAGTGCACTTGGCGCTCCAATGGGAGGTCCGGCCGAGCTAACAAATTCTGGTGAACACGGATTGCTCGTTCGATCTCTCCTCTTCGGCGAAACAGATTACCGAGCGCAAAATGCAGATCAATGGTTTCAGGATCGAGTTTGACTATCTCAATGAATGCATCGATGGCCTTGTCCGGCTGCTCATTCAGTAAAAAATTAAGGCCTTTGAAATATCCACGAGGCAAGCTACGGGACTCGGATACTAGTTGGTTGATATCGACACGCGCGGCAATCCAGCCTAGTGCAAAGAAGGCGGGGATAGCAAGCAGCCACCAAGTTTCGAATTCCATGCGGTTTTAGTCTTGTTATGGTGAAGAAACGTATCTGGCGCATCTATTTACTGACCACAGTGTCGGGTTGCGGGGGATGCATACGCACTTGGCGTTGCAACTCCTGCTCCTTTTCCATTGCCATAAGGGCCTGCTTTTGCTTCGCCAGATCGCGCCGATGACGAAACATCGTCGGAAGCATGGCCAGTATGCCCAGCACAGCACCACCGCTGAAAAAACCGAGTAACAACAGTACTAGAGGGCCATGAATTTCATAACCAAAGAAAAAGCGCAATGCGGCCTCATGAGTATTTTTGAGTGCAAAGCCAAAAAACACAATAAAGAGAATAGCCGCAATGATTCGGAAAACAATCTTCATGAGGCGACATCCTTATCACTGTTGTAGTTAGGTATGCGGTATGTTGAGGCACAAACTGAAATTGTACGTGAAAAAAAACGGCATCCAAGGATGCCGTTTTGATTTCTTGCAAATAACTTTCAGTCTTCCCTGATAGGCTGCCCAACCATAGCATCCACCCGTTCCCGCAATTCCTTGCCTGGCTTGAAGTGTGGCACTCTTTTCTCTGGCACCATCACCTTATCCCCAGATTTCGGATTGCGACCAATACGCGGTGGCCGGCTGTTCAGCGCAAAACTGCCAAAACCGCGAATCTCGATGCGCTGACCGTTTGATAACGCATCGGCCATTGCATCGAGGATGGTTTTGACTGCGTAGTCAGCATCCTTTGCAACCAGTTGCGGATAACGATCAGCCAATCGGGCAATCAGCTCCGACTTCGTCATTTACGGTATCGACCTTATTGCTTGTTGTCGAGCTTGGCTTTCAGCAGAGCACCCAGGCTGGTAGTGCCGGAAGCTGCACTGGAGTCAGCCGACATCTTCTGCATGGCTTCCTGTGTCTCGACATTGTCTTTTGCCTTGATCGACAGTTGGATGCTGCGTGCCTTGCGATCGATGTTAATGATCATCGCTTCAACCTGATCACCAACTTTCAAGTGCGTACCAGCATCTTCCACTCGATCACGTGCGATTTCCGAAGCGCGCAGATAGCCTTCGACTTCATCGGACAACTGGATTACAGCGCCCTTCGGCTCGACCGATTTGACCGTTCCGTTAACCACAGCTCCCTTGTCATTCATGGCAGCGAAGTTGTTGAACGGGTCGCCTTCGAGTTGCTTGACACCCAGCGAAACACGCTCACGCTCGACATCGATTGCCAGGACAACAGCTTCCAGCTCATCACCCTTCTTGAAGCGGCGGACAGCCTCTTCGCCCGACTCTGTCCAAGACAAGTCGGACAGGTGCACCAGGCCATCAATGTTACCTGCCAAGCCAATGAAGACACCAAAGTCGGTGATTGACTTGATTGCGCCCCTGACCTTATCGCCCTTCTTATGGCCCATGGCAAAGTCATCCCACGGATTCGGCTTGCACTGCTTCATACCCAAGCTGATACGGCGGCGGTCTTCGTCGATTTCCAGAACCATAACTTCGACTTCGTCGCCCAGTTGGACAACCTTGTTCGGTGCCACGTTCTTGTTGGTCCAATCCATTTCGGAGACGTGAACCAGGCCTTCGATGCCTTGTTCGACTTCAACGAATGCACCGTAGTCGGTCAAATTGGTGACCTTGCCGAACAAGCGAGTTCCTTGCGGATAACGACGGGACAAGCCAGTCCACGGATCGTCGCCCAGTTGCTTGACGCCCAGCGAAACGCGATTTTTCTCCTGATCGTACTTGAGGACCTTGGCAGTGATTTCCTGGCCAACGGACAGCACTTCCGACGGGTGACGCACACGACGCCATGCGAGGTCAGTGATGTGCAGCAGGCCATCGATGCCGCCGAGATCGACGAATGCGCCGTAGTCGGTGATATTTTTTACGACACCCGCAACGACAGTGCCTTCCTTCAGGGTTTCCATCAACTTTGCACGTTCTTCGCCCATTGAGGCTTCGATAACGGCACGGCGCGACAACACTACGTTGTTACGCTTGCGATCAAGCTTGATAACCTTGAATTCGAGGGTTTTACCTTCGTACGGAGTCGTGTCCTTCACCGGGCGAGTATCGACCAGCGAACCCGGGAGGAATGCACGGATGCCGTTGGTCAAAACGGTCAGACCGCCCTTGACCTTACCATTGACGGTACCGGTGACGATTTCGCCGGACTCCATCGCTTTTTCCAGCGAGAGCCAAGAGGCCAGACGCTTAGCCTTGTCGCGCGACAGAATAGTGTCGCCAAAACCGTTTTCCAGGGATTCGATCGCAACGGAGATGAAGTCACCTACTTGGACTTCGAGTTCGCCGTTGTCGTTCTTGAATTCTTCGACCGGAATGAATGCTTCGGATTTCAGTCCAGCATTAACGATCACAAAATTGTGATCGAGACGGACGACCTCAGCAGAAATCACTTCACCGGAACGCATATCCTGGCGGGTGAGCGACTCTTCGAACAAGGCCGCGAAGCTTTCCATACCGGTAGATTGTTGTTGCGCAGTAGACATAAAATTTGAAAAGGGTTGGCCAGCATGATCGGGACTTGCCACGATTCCGTACTGGGTTAGGTTTATCAACACTCGAAAAGGCCTTGCACCAAAACGAGCACCAATCACACTACAAAAACAGCGTTACATTACGCATGTCTTTTTACTGCCGCATACCAGTGGAGAACCTGATTTACCGCCTGATCGACGGTCATATCTGAAGTGTCCAGCATATATGCCCCTTCTGCGGGTCTGAGCGGAGCAACGGCACGGTTGGAATCACGTGCGTCCCGCTCCAACAAATCCTTAAGAAGGTCGTCAATACTAGCAGAAAAACCCTTGTCAATCAATTGCTTATAGCGCCTTTCGGCACGTGCTGCGACACTTGCAGTCAGGAACACCTTTAGGGTCGCATGTGGAAATATGACAGTACCCATATCCCGGCCGTCGGCCACCAAGCCCGGGGCAATCCGGAAAGCAAGTTGCAAACTTGCCAATGCGCGCCGCACGGTTGGCAAAGCTGCAATGCGAGATGCTGTATTGCCAACCTCTTCGGCGCGAATGGCAGAAGTGACATTCTCATTGGCAAGCCACACCTGATCTCCTACAAATTTGCAGGGAAGTTTTTCTGCGAGCTTTGCCAGTGCGTGTTCGTCGGTTAGCGGAACGTCATGACGAATTGCTGTCAGCGCTGTCAGCCTATACAAGGCACCGGAATCAAGGTAGTGAAACCCAAGGTGCTGCGCTACACGATGTGCGACCGTCCCCTTGCCAGAGGCAGTAGGGCCGTCAACCGTGATAACAGGAATTGGGTGAGTCTGCATTATCGGGAACCGTGATAGCGCCGTTCAGATTAAATCGTTATTGGCAATGCCGGCGAATGCATCGAAATAATCGGGAAATGTCTTTGCCACGCATTTCGGATCATTAATGCGAATGGCATTGCCTTTACGTATAACACCATCAAGTGACGCCAGCGAAAAGCACATTGCCATGCGATGGTCGTCATAAGTATCAATTACTGCTGACTGGATTTTTTCAGGCGGCATAATGCGCAGATAATCACCGCCTTCTTCCACGGCCGCCCCCACTTTACGTAATTCAGTTGCCATCGCGGCAAGTCGATCGGTTTCCTTGACTCTCCAGCTACCGATATTACGCAAGACACTCGGGCCATCCGCATACAAAGCCGCAACCGCAATCGTCATTGCCGCGTCCGGGATATGATTGAAATCCGCATCGATTGCCCTCAGCGGACCATTCGATTTCGCTTCGATCCAATTGTCGCCCATTGTGATGGTGGCACCCATTTTTTCCAAAGCTTCGACGAAACGCACATCGCCTTGGATACTGTTGCGGCCCACTCCCTCGACCCGCACCGGACCACCGGCAATCGCACCTGCAGCCAGAAAATACGATGCGGAAGAAGCATCACCCTCAACATGTAGTGCACCCGGACTGATGTATTTCTGACCGGCCGGCACGAGGAACGACTGCCATCCGTTGCGCTCGACAATGACCCCGAAGCGGCGCATCAGGTTTAACGTAATTTCGATGTACGGTTTGGAAATCAGATCGCCAACGACATCAATCGTCATGGCCTGCTTGCGTGCCATCAGCGGCGCAGCCATTAGCAAGGCAGTCAAGAACTGGCTCGACACATTGCCTCTCACCTGCATGCGTTCGGCATGAATGTGTCCGCGGCGAATGTGCAGGGGTGGATAGCCTGTTTCCCCCGTATATTCAATCTGTGCGCCAATGGCATTGAGTGCATCGACCAGATCGCCGATCGGGCGCTCATGCATGCGTGACACACCATGCAAAGTGTAGTCGCCGCCGATTACAGCCAACGCCGCAGTCAACGGTCGTATCGCAGTGCCTGCATTCCCCATGAATAAATCGGCCTGCGGCACCGCCAGCACACCATCTGCGCCGTGCACAATATATTGCTGGCTTTCGCCAATCTGCTCCCATTTGACGCCCAGCTGTTGCAAGGCCATCAGCATCACATGCGTATCGTCCGATGCCAGCAAATCGAAAACAGGGGTCGTCCCTTGCGCGAGTGCCGCCAACAGCAAAATACGATTGGAAATGCTTTTTGATCCTGGAAGACGGACCGTGCCTTTTGCGCGCAGCGCAGGTTGCAAATCAAGGTAATGGGGGTAATGCTTCATCGGTCGCCGCTTTGTTTGTTTTGTTGCTCGACAGCTTCGATGGCGCGAACCCAGTTTTGCCGCGCCCCTTGCGCATTTACATAGACTGCTTCCAGCGCGCCGCCGTCGTTCGCCGCGAGCAAGCCACGCAAGCGCGTCAACTGCGCAATATAGGCATCCAATTCGGTGAGCAATGCGACATTGTTTGCCAGTGAAATATCGCGCCACATTTCCGGGGACGATTCCGCAATACGAGTGAAGTCACGAAAGCCGCTCGCCGCATATTGGAACAACAAGTCAGCATGCGGCTTTTTTGCAATATCGTCCACCAGCGCGTAAGCCAGCAGATGGGGCAAGTGGCTAACTGAGGCAAATACACGGTCATGCTCCTGCGCAGTCAGACGATGAATCGTTCCACCGCATTGTCTCCACGCATCCGCTACACGCGCCACATCACGTTCAGCATTTTCCTCCAACGGGGTGAGCACGACCTTTTTGCCAACATACAAATCCGCAATAGCGGCGTCTGGGCCATTTTGTTCACGACCGGCAATTGGATGTCCGGGTACAAACTGCGCGAGCTTTGTCCCTAGTGCTTTTCTTGCGGCCTGAACCACATCGCTCTTGGTGCTACCGGCATCGGTTACCACCGTACCGCCCCCCAGATGTGGCGCAATAGAGGCCAATATTGATTCAGTTTGCGCGACGGGTGCAGCAATCAGCACCAGATCTGCATCAATGACAGCCTCTTCCACTGCGCTAGTGGCTATGTCGATAATGCCAAGTTCTTTGGCACGCGCCAGAGATGCCGCACTGCGTCCGACGCCAATGATCTGCCTTACCGCACCCGCTTTTTTGAGCGCCAATGCAAAGGAACCACCAATCAGGCCGACACCAAATATGGATATTTTTTGTAGCACGTTTGCCTGCTCAATAGAGACGGATTCAAGCCAGCACTTTTTTTAACGCCTCAATGAATGCTGCATTTTCTTCCGGCAGGCCTATCGAAATGCGCAGCCACTGCGGCAAGCCATAATTGCCGACCGGACGTACAATCACACCATTTTTGAGCAGGGCCAGGTTGACACGTGCACCGGCACCTTCATCCACACCGACTTTCACCAGCACGAAATTTCCATAGGATGGCACGTACTCAAGATCCATCGCGTCGAACGCCTGCGTCAACTGCCTATAACCCTCGGTGTTCAGTTTCGCACTCTTCTGGAGGAAATCCGTGTCGTTCAATGCGGCGATCGCCGCTGCCTGGGCCAGAGAGTTCACGTTAAAGGGCTGGCGAATGCGGTTCAACAAGTCGGTAATCGACGGTTGAGCAATACCAAAACCAACACGCAGTCCAGCTAGGCCATAGGCCTTTGACAAAGTACGCGATACCAGCAGGTTCGGATACTGTTTAATCCACGCAATCGATTCGTACTGCTGCTCCTGGGCCAGATATTCGTTGTAAGCCTCATCCAACACGACCACGATATCCTGCGGCACGACTTTCAGGAACGCCTCTATATCGGCTGCAGGGAGGAATGTGCCGGTAGGATTGTTCGGATTAGCGATAAAAATCAGCCGGGTATCGGCTGTGATGGCATTCGCCATTGCCGCCAGGTCGTGTCCGTAGTGTTTAGCCGGCACCACGATGGCTCGCCCTCCGACCGCCTGTGTCGCCAACGCATATACAGCAAAAGAATATTGCGCGTAAATCACCGACTGTCCTGGCTGCACGAACGCGTGGGTAGCCAATTCCAGAATATCGTTGCTGCCGTTACCGAGCGTGATCCAGTCCTGCGGCACATCGTATTTCGATGTAATCGCCTGCTTGAGATCAAAGCCATTCGCGTCAGGATAACGGGCGATCTCGGCGCATACCGCGAGCATCGCCTGCCTGGCAGACTCAGGCATGCCCAGAGGATTTTCGTTGGACGCCAGTTTGATGATACTTGCTTCGTCAAGGCCGAATTCACGCGCGACTTCAGCAATCGGTTTGCCTCCTTGATAAGGGGCAATTGCGCGAACATAATCAGGTCCAAATTGAATTGACATAGTGCATTCCGAGAAAAAAGACCATCGTATCCTACGCGACACATCAATCGTCGACGTACAGGTCACAGCAAGTCAAATTACAAACTAAAAGGATAAGAGCCGAGGACCTTGAAAAAAGCGGCATTCTGTCTTAACTCTGCCAAGGCCTTTGCCACACTGTCTTCCTGCGCATGCCCTTCGACGTCAATGTAGAAGTAATACTCCCAAGTACCAATACGTGCCGGACGCGATTCGAAGCGTGTCATCGAAACGCCATGCCGAGTAAGCGGCGCCAGCATGTTATATACCGCACCGGCCTTGTTGGGCACCGCCAGCACCAGCGAAGTCTGGTCCTTGCCGCTGGGTCCTGGCTGCAAACGCCCCACGACCGCAAAGCGAGTCCGATTATGTGGATCATCCTGCACATGCGCCTTGACTACGCCGAGGTTATATCTTTTTCCTGCAATTTCGCCGGCGATAGCGGCCGCGCCTGAATCTTCGCCAGCAATGCGTGCCGCCTCACCATTTGATGCAACGGCCTGTCTTTCGATATGCGGATAATTCTGGTTCAGCCATACTTGGCACTGCGCCAGCGCTTGGGAATGTGCGCAGATACGCGTGACGCCGTCCATTGATCCCGTTTTCGTCATCAGGCTGTGATGCACTGGGATGGACAGTTCGCCACTGATGAACAGCGTCGTCTGCAGCAAGAGATCAAGTGTTCGATTGATTGCGCCCTCTGATGAGTTCTCGACAGGCACCACGCCGAAATCCGCGGTACCGGCTTCAGCCGCGCGAAACACTTCGTCGATAGAAGCACAGGGTATGCCTTCGACTGCATGGCCGAACTGCTGATACACCGCCTGCTCGCTGAATGTTCCGGCCGGTCCGAGATAGGCGACGTTTACGCGTCTTTCAAGCGCACGGCAAGAAGACATGATCTCGCGGAAGATGGTCTGTACATCGCCATCATCCAAAGGGCCCGGATTGCGTTCAGCTACCTTTCGCAGTACTTGCGCTTCCCGTTCAGGACGAAACACCGGTGCATCGGTTTCGGCTTTGACGTGGCCGACTTCCTGCGCTACACGAGCACGTCGGTTCAGCAAATCGAGAAGCTGCGCATCGATTGAGTCGATCTGCTCGCGCAAAGGTTTTAATTTGTCGTCACTCATAAAATTCACATGTCATCCCGGCAGACGCCGGATGCGGCTAACCGTGCGTCTTCTCAAATTCCTTCATGTAGTCGACCAGCGCCTGCACACCTTCGACCGGCATCGCGTTGTAAATCGATGCACGCATGCCACCCACCGACTTATGCCCCTTGAGCTGCAGCAAACTGCGCTCTTTTGCACCGGCCAGGAAAACTTCGTTCAGCGACTCGTCCTGAAGGAAAAACGGCACATTCATCCGTGAACGGCAGTCTTTTGCAACCTTGTTACTGTAAAACCCGCTCGAGTCCAAGTAGTCATATATCAGTGTCGATTTTGCGATATTGCGCTGCTCCATGGCTGCAACACCACCTTGTTTCTTCAGCCACTCAAAAACCAGTCCGGCAATATAAATCGCGTAAGTCGGCGGTGTGTTGTACATCGAATTGTTTTCAGCGACCACTTTCCAATCGAAAGCAGACGGGCAGATCGAAAGCGCATGCCCAATCAGGTCGTCGCGCACGATGACCAACGTCAGCCCCGCTGGACCGATGTTCTTTTGCGCTCCAGCGAAAATGACTCCGTATTTCGACACATCGATTTCCCGCGACAAGATATGCGACGACATATCCGCCACCAGCGGAACACTTCCGACTTCCGGCGCAAACTGGAATTCCACGCCATCGATTGTTTCATTGGTACAGATATGCACGTAGGCGGCATCTTTCGACAAGCGCCACGTGTCACGCGTCGGAATGGCTGTGAATTTCTGGCCTTCTGAGGAAGCAGCAACATTCACGTCACAGTACTTCTTCGCCTCCCTGATCGACTTGCCAGACCATGAGCCTGTGTGAATGAAATCAACCACGGCAGGTTGAGCCTTCCTGCCGACCAAATTCAGCGGAATGATGGCGTTTTCGCCTATACCGCCGCCCTGCAGGAAGAGAATTTTGTGGTTTGCAGGAACCCGCAGCAAATCACGCAAATCTTGTTCTGCCGCCTCGTAGATCGAGATAAATTCCTTGCCACGATGGCTCATTTCCATTACCGACATGCCGCTACCATGCCAATCGAGCATCTCGCCGGCAGCCTGCTGCAACACCTCTTGCGGCAAGACGGCCGGACCTGCGGAAAAATTATAAACGCGGGTCATTCCTTTTCCGCCTCATCACTGTCGGCAGTTCCGCCCTCGTCTTCCACATCCGACTCCATGATGCGTTGCAAGCCGCTCAGTTTGGTCCCGTCTTCCACGGCAATCAATGTGACACCCTGGGTCGCGCGCCCCATCTCCCGGATCTCTGACACACGGGTACGGATTAGCACACCGCCTGTCGTGATCAGCATGATTTCGTCGCTTGCCTCCACCAAGGTGGCAGCAACCACCTTGCCGTTACGTTCGCTGGTCTGAATGGCAATCATGCCCTTCGTACCGCGGCCATGACGGGTATATTCGGTAATCGGCGTACGTTTGCCGAAGCCGTTTTCGGTTGCAGTCAGCACCGACTGCTGTTCATTCTCGGCAACCAGCAATGCGATCACCTGCTGGCCATCTTCGAGATTCATGCCACGTACGCCGCGCGCCGCACGGCCCATCGGGCGCACATCGTTTTCATCAAAGCGCACAGCCTTACCGGCATCGGAGAACAGCATTACATCATGCTTGCCATCTGTCAGCGCGGCACCGATGAGAAAGTCGCCCTCGTCCAAATCAACCGCGATAATGCCTGCCTTGCGGGGGTTGCTGAAGTCAGTCAACGGCGTCTTCTTGACCGTGCCCAGACTGGTTGACATGAATACGTAATGGTCTTCAGGGAAGCTGCGATTGTCACCCGACAGCGGCAGCACGACTGTGATCTTCTCGCCATCCTGCAGTGGGAACATGTTGACGATCGGCTTACCGCGCGAATTGCGCGATCCCTGCGGCACCTCCCATACCTTCAACCAGTACAAGCGACCACGGTTGGAGAAACACAAGATGTAATCATGCGTATTGGCAATGAACAGCTGATCGATCCAGTCATCTTCCTTGGTTGCCATCGCCTGTTTACCACGGCCACCGCGCTTTTGCGCACGGTATTCTGAGACCGGCTGCGATTTCATGTAACCGGTGTGGGATAAGGTAACAACCATGTCCTGAGGCGTGATCAGGTCTTCCGTGCCGAGGTCGGTCGCATTCAACTCGATCTGCGAGCGGCGCACGTCCTTCGAACCTTCACCATACTCGTTCTTTGCAGCCGTCAACTCGTCAGTAATGATCGTCGTCACGCGCTCCGACCGAGCAAGAATATCCAGCAAGTCGGCGATTTGCGCCATGACTTCCTTATACTCGTTGACGATTTTGTCTTGTTCCAGTCCTGTCAGGCGCTGCAAACGCATCTGCAGGATCTCCTGTGCCTGGTCGTCGGAAAGCTTGTACAAGCCGTCACCCTGGATGCCGTAATGCCTAGGGAGATTCTCAGGACGGAAGGCGTCAATACCTCCGGCGTTTTCTGCCCCCGTACGCGCCAACATCTCACGCACCAGAGAAGAATCCCAAGCGCGCGCCATCAATTCGGATTTTGCAATCGGCGGTGTCGGTGCGGCTTTGATGATCGCAATAAAATCGTCGATATTTGCCAATGCAACCGCCAGACCCTCCAACACATGCCCGCGCTCACGCGCCTTGCGCAGCTCGAACACGGTCCTGCGCGTAACCACCTCGCGGCGATGCGACAAGAAGCACTCCAGCATCTGCTTCAGGTTCAGCAGCTTCGGCTGACCGTCAACCAACGCGACCATGTTCATGCCAAAGGTATCTTGCAGTTGGGTCTGCTTATACAGATTATTGAGCACGACTTCAGGAACTTCGCCGCGCTTCAATTCGATCACCACACGCATGCCTGACTTGTCCGATTCATCGCGAATATCGGAAATGCCCTCCAGCTTCTTGTCGCGCACCAACTCTGCAATACGTTCCAGCAGCGACTTCTTATTAACCTGATACGGCAATTCGTCAACGATGATAGCCGTGCGACTCTCTTTGCCAAATTCCTCGAAATGCGTCTTTGCACGCATGACAACGCGTCCGCGTCCGGTACGGTAACCGTCGCGTACGCCGGAAACCCCGTAAATGATGCCGGCGGTTGGAAAATCAGGCGCTGGAATAAGCTCTATCAACTCGTCCACTGTGCATTCCGGAGTGCGCAACACGTGCAAGGCACCGTTAATCACTTCCGAAATGTTATGGGGCGGGATATTGGTCGCCATACCGACAGCAATACCGGACGAACCATTAATCAACAGATTGGGAATTCTGGTCGGCAGACC
>DATLIB010000231.1:0-5317 GCA_035539595.1 Noviherbaspirillum sp. | reverse complement strand
GTCTTGCAAATCGCAAGGTAACGCTGTCCTTCGTCGGTCAGGTGAATGCGACGCGTGGTGCGGTTGAACAGGCGCATGCCGAGGCTGGCCTCGAGTTCGGCCAGCTTGCGCACCACCGTCGGCAGCGAGGTGTCGAGGGCGTTCGCGGCAGCGGTCAGGCTGCCGCGTTCGGCGATTTCGATGAATATTTGGATACCTCTGAGCTTGTCCATGTCCTGCTCCCTTCCTTTTTTATTGCTTCATATTATGGAGTGATCTTCTTTATTTATTTCCATTTATTCAAAGACACCGGTATCGCACAATCAGGTTTCCCACCAGAAGGAAGAGAAGGAAGATAAACATGCAAGCACTTGCTCCCATCAAGCTCTACCGCAGTGTCGTTTCCGGCCATGCGCATCGCGCTGAACTGTTTCTGTCGCTGCTCGACTTGCCATACACCGCAATCGACGTCGATCTGCATGCGCGTGAACAGCGGAGTGACGCGTTTCTCAAGCTCAATCCTTTCGGCCAGGTGCCGGTCATCGACGACAACGGCACCGTGGTTGCCGATTCCAATGCAATCCTGGTGTACCTGGCGACGAAGTACGGCGAGCCAGGCTGGCTGCCGCGCGATGCCGTCGGCGCTGCGCAGGTGCAGCGTTGGCTGACGGTGGCGGCAGGTGAAATCGCTTACGGTCCGGCGCTGGCGCGGCTGGTCAAGCGCCTCGGCTTTCCGGCGGATGCCGACGCTGCGGCGCGTCGCGCAGAGCGTCTGTTCGCAGTCATGGAAGCCGAGTTATCGCATCGCCCTTTCCTCGTGGGCGAGCAGCCGACCATTGCCGATATCGCCGGCTATAGCTATATTGCGCGCGCCCCGGAAGGCGACATTTCGCTGGCGCCCTATCCGGCGCTGCGTGCCTGGCTGGCGCGTATCGAGGCCTTGCCGCGATTTGTGCCGATGATCGAATTGCCGCCGTTCCAGCCGAAGGCGGCCTAAGGCGAGCTAAGGAGCGATGATGGACGCTGCCGGCAACCGCCATTTCCCCACGCCTTTCCATCCGCATGAAATGGCGGCGCAGGAGCGCATCGGTGTGCGCGGTCAGATGGAGAAGGTCGGCAAGCTCGTGTTGCGCGACTATATGCCGGAGCAGCACCGGGAGTTCTTCGCCCTGCTGCCGACGTTTTTTGTCGGCGGCAGCGATGCGCGCGGCGATGTGTGGGCTTCGGTATGTTGGGGCGATGCCGGTTTCGTGACTTCGCCGCATCCCACTCTCTTGCGCATTGGTGCGCACTTGCAGGCGGACGATCCGCTCGCGTTGTCCGTGCGCGAAGGAGCGCCGCTCGGCGGTCTCGGCTTGCAGTTCGAAACACGGCGGCGCAATCGTGCCAACGGCGTGGTGTCGGCGGTGGATGCGCAGGGATTCACCTTCGCCGTGCAGCAGAGTTTCGGCAATTGCGCGAAGTACATCCAGACACGCACACTGCTGGCGCCGCCGCCTGCTGTGCAGGCAGTGCCGGCCTTACGCGGCGACGGGCGGCTGCCGGCTGCGGCGAAGGCGTTGATCCGGCACTGCGACACCTTCTTCATCGCCACCTCGGTCGCGAATACGGAAACGAGCGCGGCCTACGGGGCCGATGTCTCTCACCGCGGCGGCAGGCCGGGCTTCGTCCACGTCGATGCGCAAGACGTGCTGACCTGGCCTGATTTTCAGGGCAATCATTTCTTCAACACCGTCGGTAACCTACTGGCCGATGCGCGTGCCGGCCTGCTGTTCATCGATTTCGAGCAAGGTCACTTGCTGCATCTCAGCGGTCGGGCAGAAGTGGTATGGGAAGGTCCGCAGGTAGAAGGATTTGCAGGAGCAAAGCGTCTGCTGCGTTTCGCGCCTGAGCGTCATGTGTTCCGGCAGGGCGCGCTGCCGTTACGATGGACACCATGCGAATCGTCTCCGCATCTCGCAGCCACGGGTGTGTGGGATTGACTGCGCCGGCACCGGCGTTACTGCGTGCGGCAGGCTTGGCCGGGAGCACCGGCATGCGTACTTCGGTCGATGCCTCTTGCGTCTTCAGTTCAGCCAGAATGTCATCGTCCGGCGTGACAGTTTGCGCCTGAGCCATCGGGAAAAAACAGGCGCTCATCACCAGGACTGGCCATGCATGCTTCATGTCGTTCTCCGCTGTCCGTCTTGATTCAGCGTAGTCGATCTGTACTCCCGATTCAATGATGAGGCACAATCGGTGTCCCGGTTTTTGCGGGAACGCCTTGCCTTATTCACGCTCATTCACGCGTTGCTCATGAAAAATCTACTTTTCGCCTTGGCGATGTTCTCCGCGCTGCCTGCCGTTGCGAAACAGCCAAGTTTGCTCGACCAGTTGTCGGAAGTGCTGCAGGCGCACACCGACAAGGCGCCTGCGACTGCGCAAATCGAAGTCGCCTTTTCGCCGGATGGCGATGCCGAACGTCTGGTGCTGAAAGTCATCAATACAGCACGGACGAGCGTGCGGCTGGCTGCCTATTCCTTCACGTCGCCCAAGGTGGTGCGCGCGCTGATCGCGGCGAAGCGGCGCGGTGTCGATGTACGGGTCGTTGTCGATGAAGAAGGAAACAAGTCGAAGTCCGGCGTGGCCGCGCTTAACCTGTTGGTCGGCGCCGATGTTACGGTCAGAAGCAATGGCGCCTATGCCATTCATCACGACAAGTACATCATCGCCGACGGCTTGCATGTGCAGACCGGATCCTTCAACTATTCGCGCGCGGCGGCGGAATCGAATAGCGAAAACGTCATCGTGGTCTGGCACAACCCTACGCTGGCAGTGGCTTACCAACGGCATTGGCAAAGCCGCTTTGACGAGGGGAAGAAAGTCAGGTCGGCATATTGATGTACTGATCGGGGGAATGCTCCCCCGACAGGGTTCATGAGGTTTTTCGTGCCGACCGGAACAAGCGGCTTGCCAGCGTCACTCCCGCCAGCACGACTGCGCCAGCGACGATGCCGGCCAGTGCGTTACCCAGCGACGACACCAGCGGGGCGAGCCAGCCGCCTGCGCCATGTGCCAGGTTCTCGATGAAATGATGCACTGCCGGCAGGCCGTGCGTGAGGATGCCGCCGCCGACCAGGAACATGGCTGCCGTGCCGACGACGGACAGGGTCTTCATCATGTAAGGCGCCATCCATAGGATCGCCCGCCCGCTTGCCTGCGAGAGGCTGTCACCACGTTGACTGAGATACAGTCCGGCATCGTCCAGCTTGACGATGCCGGCTACCAGACCGTACACGCCGACCGTCATGAGTATCGCGATGCCGGCCAGAACGGCAAGTTGCAAACCGAAGGTGGCCGTTGCCGCTGTGCCCAAGGTAATCACGATGATCTCGGCGGACAGGATGAAGTCGGTGCGTACCGCGCCCTTCACCTTTTCTTTTTCGAAGGCCACCATGTCCACCGCCGAATTGGCGACCGCTTCCACCAATTCGGCGTGGTGCGCCTGTTCTTCCTCCTTGCTATGCAAGAACTTGTGCACCAGTTTCTCCGTGCCTTCGTAGCACAGGAAGGCACCGCCCAACATCAGCAGCGGCGTCACCGCCCATGGCGCAAAGGCGCTGATTGCCAGCGCAGCCGGCACCAGAATCAATTTATTCTTGAACGAGCCTTTTGCTACCGCCCATACCACCGGCAACTCCCGCTCGGCACGCACACCCGTGACCTGCTGTGCATTGAGCGCGAGGTCGTCGCCCAACACGCCGGAAGTTTTCTTCGCGGCGACTTTGGTCATGAGGGAAACGTCATCGAGGATGGTCGCAATATCGTCGAGCAGTGCTAACAGGCTGGTTCCGGCCATGTCGAGGTCCTTTGGTGAGTGAGATGGAGAGGAATGGATTGTATTGCAACCGTCTGTCGGATATGTCGCGGGCACCAATAATTCTTCCGTGACGGATGGGTTGCGCGGCGCCCGCCGAACTTTCATGCGCGGCTTTACTCTACGTTGTTTTTATTGCCGGATGATCGCTCCGGGAACAGACGCTAACAAATGGAGGCGGAACATGAAAATCCTGATGGTGTTGACTTCGCATGACCGGCTTGGCGATACGGGCAAGCCGACCGGCTTTTGGCTGGAGGAATTTGCCGCGCCGTACTACGTCTTCAAGGATGCCGGCGCCGAGATCACCTTGGCGTCACCCAAGGGCGGCCAGCCGCCGCTGGACCCGAAGAGTGATGCAGCGGAGTCGGAAACGCCGGCTACAAAACGTTTCAAACAAGACCGAGCAGCCCAGGCGGCACTGGCCAATACCGTGCTGCTGTCGAGTGTGTCGCACGAAGAGTTCGAAGGTGTTTTTTATCCCGGTGGACACGGCCCCTTGTGGGATCTGGCGGAAGACCGCGATTCGATCACGCTGATCGAAAGCATGTATGCGGCCGGCAAACCCATCGCTGCCGTCTGTCACGGACCTGCCGCATTTCGTCACGCCAGGAAGTATGACGGCCGCCCGCTGGTGGAAGGCAAGCGCGTCACCGGCTTTTCCAATACCGAGGAAGAGGCCGTGCAACTCACCAACATCGTGCCTTTCCTGGTCGAGGATGCGCTGAAGCAAGGTGGCGGCCTTTATTCGAAAGGCGATGATTGGTCTTCGTATGCGCTGGTCGATGGCCATATCGTCACCGGTCAGAACCCGGAATCATCCGTTGCCGCCGCCCAGGAGTTGCTCACGTTGTGTGTGAAAGAACCGGCAGGACATTAAGGCACCGCACAGGAATAACTTGCACAATTTTGCTTGCCGTAGCGGGCGCGCTGCAGCGTTGCTCGTCGTCGCCATAGCCCGCTATGACTCCTTCTCGCGCCTTGCACCGCCTCCCGCTACGACCGCCAAATTGCACAAGTTATTCCTGCGCGGCGCCTTAGCGACATGGTGTTTCGATAAAGCATCCAATCCTGCTTTTGTCGTACAACACTTCAGCTGCTTTGATAAAAAAAGAGGAAGAAAATTTTGCCTTTTCGCGTCATGTTCCAAATGCGTCAATGTGTTCTCATGCACAAACTTGACGGCATGCACCGACGACTGCATTTTCTTCGCAAGCGCACTGCCCCTTGCTGAACGTCCTGGAAGAATCCCCAAAAAAGTCTTGATCAGTCTGCCAATAAGCTGCAGGGCAATGCACACAAGAGAAAAAAGTACATGGCCTGCACAAAGATTTACCTGTTCTGCGCCAGGAGCTGCCGGAAAGGATGTCGTCTAGCGTGGTTTTCAAAACCTCTGTGATGCCTCGCAGCGCTTTACCGCATCGCAGTCTCATACCGATTGCTGTGGCGCGAAGCTTGCTTGCGTTTGGCAGTGTCTTATCA
>DATLIB010000230.1:0-2610 GCA_035539595.1 Noviherbaspirillum sp. | reverse complement strand
GAAAATCAGCAGCAAACTGAACGCAGCGGAAAAGAAAGACATCGTCGAGCGCTACCTCAAGCTGATGGGTTTGTCGGACTTCCGCAAGGCGTTTCCGAAAACGCTCTCCGGCGGGATGCGGCAGCGCCTGGCGCTGGCGCGCACCTATGCCGTGCACCCGGAGTTCGTGCTGATGGACGAGCCGTTCGGCGCGCTCGATGCACAGACCCGCAGCGCCATGCACGACCTGCTGCTGGAGGTGCTGCATGCCGAGGGCAAGACCGTCTTGCTGATTACGCACTCGGTGGAAGAAGCCGTGTACCTGTCGAACAAGGTGCTCATCATTTCCGCCCGTCCGTCCCGCATTCGGGAAGTGGTTGACATCCCCTTCCCCTATCCACGTCACCGTTCGTTGCAGGAAACGCCGGAGTTCAACGCCCTGCGCTCCCGCATTCACGACTCGGTCATGCTGGAGTACGCAGCACAGGAAGCACAGGCAAAAGCGAAGGCCGTCATGTAGGCACGCTGCAGAAACAAGGCCCTAACCAACGGAGCATTCCGTATACATAAGCAAGGAGACTATTGCCATGGAACGTCGTACTTTTATTGAACTCGCCGCCGCAGCCGCGGTCACCGCCATGCAACCGTCGCTGGCGTTTGCGCAAGCCAGCAAGGTCAAGGTCGGCTACCTGCACACTCTGGCAGTCGATGGCCAGTTGTGGCTGGCCGACGCGATGGGCCTGTGGAAAAAGGAAGGTCTGGACATGGAATTCATCAAGTTCCAGACCGGGCTGGAGATGTTCCAGGCCATGAGCGGCGGCAGCATCGATGTACTCAGCACCGGCGCCGTGATGTCCAACTTTCCGGCACGCGGTCAGGGCAAGGTGTTCCTAGTCAACGATGTCGAATTCGCCACCGCGCAACTGTGGGTGCACCCGGACATGGGCATCAACAGCATCGCCGACCTCAAGGGCAAGAAGATTTCCACCACGGCCGGCACCACGGCGCACGTGTTCCTGGACAATGCACTGCGCGCCAACGGCGTCGATCCGAAAAAGGATGTGCAGATCGTCAACCAGCGCATGCAAGATGCGGTCACCGCCTTCATCTCCAAGGCAGTGCCGGCGATCGCGCTGTGGGTGCCGTTCAATATCTCGGTCAGGAACCGGGTACCGACCGCCAAGAAGCTGGTCGATGCCTCGACCTACTATCCGAAGGCAGCCATCGTCGGCGGCTGGGCTGCGCGCAACGACTATTACGAGAAGAACAAGGACGTGCTGACCCGCATCATCCGTGCCTGGACGGCTGCCAACGATTACATGATCAGCCAGCCCGAGGCGGCGCTGGAACTGCTGCAGAAGAAGTACTACCCGGACGTTCCGCTGCCGGACATCAAGGAGCAGTACGCCGCGCAAAAAATGTTCACGTCCAAGGAATGGGCGAAGCTCTATGCCGACGGCACGGCCACCAAATGGATGCAGCAGGTCACCGACTTCTTCGTTGATTTCGCCAACATCCCGAACGCGGTGCCGGCTTCGCAATACTTCGATTCGAAACTCTATCTGAACGTCGTCAAGGCATGAACCAACACCACCATGGGCAGAACCGCAGCGCCTACGATTACATCATCGTCGGCGCCGGTTCGGCAGGCTGCGTGCTTGCCAACAGATTGTCCGCAGACCCTGCCGTCAAGGTGCTGCTGCTGGAAGCCGGCGGGCAGAACCGCAACTTCTGGCTGCACCTGCCGGTCGGGTATTTCAAGACCATCTACGACAAGCGTTTTTCCCGCCTGTTCGACACCGAACCATGCGAAGGCGTGGCGGGCCGCAACATTATCTGGCCACGCGGACGCATCCTCGGCGGCTCCAGCTCGATCAACGGCCTGCTCTACATCCGGGGCCAGCACCAGGACTACGACAACTGGGCACGCATGGGCGCGCACGGCTGGGACTACCGTTCGGTGCTGCCCTTCTTCAAGCGTTCCGAAGGCTATGAAGGCGGCGCCAGCGAATACCACGGCGGCGACGGTGAACTCGGCGTCTCCGAACTGAAGAACGATCATCCCTACTGCCGCGCCTGGGTCGAAGCCGGGCAGCAGTTCGGATTGCCGTTCAACAGCGACTTCAACGGCGCCAGCGATTACGGCGTCGGCGCTTACCAGCTCACGCTCAAGAAGGGATGGCGCTCCAGCTCGGCGGTGGCATTCCTGCGCCCGGTGCAACAGCGGCCCAATCTCACGGTACTGACGCAAGCGCATCTCAACCGCGTGCTGTTCGAGGGGACGGTGGCGACCGGTGTCGAATGGGTGCAAAACGGTACGGCGCACCGCGCGCGCGCCGAGCGCGAAGTCATCCTCGCCGCCGGCGCGATCCAGTCGCCGCAGCTATTGCAGCTGTCGGGCATCGGTCCGGCCGACCTGCTGCTGCAGCATGGCATCAAGGTCATTATGGATGCGCCCGAAGTCGGCGAAAACCTGAAGGACCATTACCAGGCGCGCACCATCGTGCGCCTGAAGAAAAAAATGTCGCTCAACAACGACGTGCGCAACCCGTTCCGGCTGGCGTCGATGGGGCTGGAATGGATGTTCAACAATGCCGGGCCGCTGACCGTCGGCGCCGGACAGGTCGGCGG
>DATLIB010000229.1:0-14076 GCA_035539595.1 Noviherbaspirillum sp. | reverse complement strand
ACAATATCCAGCTCGAAGCGCCGATTGCGACCGGACCGTACTTGATCGACCGCTACGACGTCGGCCGTTCTATCGCCTACCGGCGCGATCCCAATTACTGGGGCAAGGACGTGCCGTCGCGTCGGGGCATGTACAACTTTGGTCGTATCGTCTATCGCTTCTACAAGGACGATGTGGCGCGCCTTGAGGCATTCAAGGCGGGCGAGTTCGATCTTGTGGTCGAATACAGCGCGAAAAACTGGGCGCGTGCCTATATCGGCCCGAAGTTCAAGAGCGGCGAAATCGTCAAGCGCGAACTTGCGCATTCAAACGGCGCCGGCATGCAGGGGTTCGTGATGAACCTGCGGCGCCCGCAGTTTGCCGATATTCGGGTGCGCCAGGCGCTTGCACTCGCACTCGATTACGAGTGGATGAATCGCCAACTCTTCTATAACCAGTACAAGCGCATCTATTCGTTCTTCAATAACAGTGAACTGGCCGCGACCGGCACGCCGACCGCAGGCGAGTTGAGGTTACTGGAGTCGTTGCGTGGCAAGCTCGATCCCGCCGTGTTCGGTTCTGCACCGGTGCCCCCGCGTACCGATCCGCCGCATTCCCTGCGCGCCAACTTGCTGCAAGCGAGGGCTTTATTCAAGGAGGCAGGATGGGAATATCGTGATGGCGCGCTGCGTAATAGCAAAGGGACGCCGTTCACGTTCGAGATTCTGGATGATCAATCGGCATTGTCGCGCGTCATTAGCGTGTACATACGCAATCTGCAAAAACTCGGCATCGAGGTCAACCAACGTACTGCCGACTATGCGCTGGTGCAGAAACGTATGGAAGAATTCGATTTCGACATGACCAGCATTCGTTTTCCGGATACGACTAGCCCAGGCAATGAGATGTTCGATATGTTCGGCTCCAAGGCCGCGGATGAAAAAGGATCGAACAATGCGTGGGGTTTGAAGGAGCCTGTCGTGGATAAGCTGGTTTCCGCACTGGTTGCCGCCGATTCGCGCAAGGAATTGGTGGCGGCGGCGCGCGCCCTGGACCGCGTGCTTTTGCACAAACATATCGTCGTGCCGCACTGGTTTTCTTCCACGCATCGTGTGGCTTATCGTAACCGGTTCGGCATTCCGGCGACGATGCCCTTGTATTACGCCGCCGATCCTTACGTAATTTCCACCTGGTGGCAGAAAGAAGCGAGGTAGGGCATGAATCTTTGGTCGTACATTGGAAAACGCATCCTGTTAATGGCGCCTACTTTATTAGGAGTCATTGCGATCACGTTCGCCGTTATTCAATTCGTGCCGGGCGGTCCAGTCGAACAGGCGCTGATGGAACTGAAGGCCGGGCAAACCGGCGGCGGCGAGGCGTCCGGCAGAGGTGCATCCGAATACCGTGGACGGCAGGGCATTGATGCCGAGCGTGTGGCGGAAATCAAGGCGCTGTACGGTTTCGACAAGCCGCCGCTGGAGCGCTTTTGGCAGATGCTGAAAGGCTTTGCCACTTTTGATCTTGGACAGAGTTTCTACCACCACAAGGATGTCTGGGAGCTGGTGAAATCCAAGCTGCCAGTGTCGATCAGCCTTGGTTTGTGGACTTTTTTCCTGACTTACTTCGTCTCGCTTCCATTGGGAATTGCTAAAGCGGTGCGCGAAGGCAGCCGCTTCGATGTGCTTACCAGCATCGCGGTGCTGGTCGGATATTCGATACCGGGCTTCGTGCTGGGCGTGTTTTTGCTGGTGATGTTCGGCGGTGGCAGCTTCCTGCAATGGTTTCCGCTGCGGGGCTTGACGTCGGACGACTGGGAGCAGCTTTCCCTATTCGGCAAGGTGGTCGACTATCTTTGGCACATCGCGCTGCCTGTCACGGCATCGGTCGCCGGCTCGTTCGCGGTAATGACCATGCTCACCAAGAACACTTTCCTGGAAGAGATTCGCAAACAATACGTGTTGACGGCGCGGGCCAAAGGATTGAGCGAGCAGACCGTTCTGTACAAACACGTCTTTCGCAATGCCTTGATTCCGCTGGTGACAGGTTTTCCTGCTGCCTTCATCGGCGCCTTCTTCGCCGGCAGCCTGCTCATCGAAACCCTGTTTTCCCTTGACGGCCTAGGGCTGCTTTCCTACGAATCGGTGATCCGACGCGATTATCCGGTGGTGATGGGCACGCTCTATCTGTTTACCCTGATCGGCCTGGTGGTCAAACTGTTGGGGGACTTGTGTTACGTGTGGGCCGATCCGCGCGTACAGTTCGAAAGCCTGAATCGATGAACCCGACCGATACCTTGCCCTCTCTTTCGCCGGGCCGCCGCGTCTGGCTGCGCTTCCGGCAGAACCGCCGCGGCTACTGGAGTCTGATCGTCTTCGCTGTTCTGTTCGCGCTCAGCCTGGTCGCGGAATTCGTGTCGAACGACAAGCCACTGGCGGTGCGCTACAACGGTCAGATCATGTTCCCGATCGTGCAGACGTATTCGGAGAAAGTGTTCGGCGGTGATTTCGATACGCCAGCCGATTATCTCGATCCCTTTATCGAAGATCAGTTCAAGCAAAATGGCAACTGGGCAATCTACCCGCTCAACCGCTACCGCTTCGATACCTTGAATTATTTCGCCACATCGCCCAATCCGGCGCCGCCCTCCACCGATAACTGGCTGGGTACCGACGATCGCGGGCGCGATGTGTTTGCCCGCTTGCTGTATGGATTCCGCGTCTCGGTCTTGTTCGGCATGGCGTTGACGATTACCGGCGTGATTCTCGGGCTGCTTACCGGCGCAATCCAGGGGTATTTCGCAGGCAAGACCGACTTGCTGTTTCAGCGTTTCATGGAAATATGGGGTTCGATGCCTGAGCTATACCTGTTGATCATTTTTGCCTCGATTTTCGAACCAGGCCTCGGTTTGCTGCTGATTCTGTTGTCGCTGTTCGGGTGGATGGGGTTATCCGATTATGTGCGTGCCGATTTTCTGCGCAACCGCAATCTGGAATACGTACAGGCGGCGCGCGCGCTTGGGTTGTCGAATGGCCAAATCATCTGGCGTCATGTCCTGCCCAATAGCCTGACTCCGGTCGTAACTTTTCTCCCTTTCCGCATGAGTGCGGCAATCTTGGCGCTAACGAGCCTCGACTTTCTTGGTCTTGGCGTGCCGCCGTCGACACCTAGCCTTGGTGAGTTGCTGGCGCAAGGCAAAAACAATCTCGACGCTTGGTGGATTGCGTTATCGACGTTCGTGGTGTTGACAGTGACTTTGCTGTTGCTGACAAATATCGGCGATGCGCTGCGCAATGCGCTCGACGTGCGGAGGAAAGCATGAGTCTTCTCGACGTTCAGAACCTGCGGGTCGATTTCGGCGCATCGACTGTCGTGAGTGATGTTAGCTTCAGCATCGCCGCTGGTGAAAAATTTGCACTGGTGGGCGAATCCGGCTCAGGTAAAACAGTGACGTCGTTGTCGATATTGCGGCTCAATCATGATGCGCAGTACGGCGGCCGTATTCTGTTCGAAGGGGCGGACTTGCTGCAGAAGCGAGAACCGGCGATGCGTGCAGTGCGGGGCAAGGACATCGCCATGATCTTTCAGGAGCCGATGACCGCGCTGAACCCCTTGTTCACCATCGGTAACCAGATTGCGGAAGTGTTGATGCTACATGAGGGCATCAGCGCGAAAGCGGCAGCCCAACGCGCGGTTGCACTGCTGGACAAAACCGGCATTCCCGAACCGGCGCGGCGCGCGCTTGCTTATCCGCATCAATTGTCAGGCGGCCAGCGTCAGCGCGCCATGATAGCCATGGCACTCGCCTGCAAACCCAAGTTGCTGATTGCCGACGAGCCGACCACTGCGCTCGATGTGACGATTCAGGTGCAGATACTCGAACTGCTGAATCAGTTGCAACGCGAAGAAAACATGGCGGTACTGATGATCACGCATGACCTGAATCTGGTGCGGCATTTCGCCGATCGGGTGGGCGTGATGGAGCAGGGACGTCTGATCGAAACCGCCGCGACGGCCGAACTCTTTGCCCAGCCGCGCGAAGCCTATACAAAAAAACTGCTTGCCAGTCATCCGGAGCGGATCGTCGGGAAAGTCGATGAGCGCATTCCTTCCCTGCTTGCGGCGGAGCGCATGCGCTGCACATTTTCAATCCAGCGCGGGTGGTTCAAGACGACGTCATTTGTCGCTGTTGATAATGTCGATGTGCAATTGAAACCGCATGAAACGCTTGGCATCGTCGGCGAATCCGGTTCTGGCAAGTCCACGCTTGGCATGGCATTGCTGCGCTTGTCGTCAGCGACGGTGGAAGGACGGATTTCGTTTCTCGGTCAACCCGTTAGCGACATGCCCAGCGGTGCGCTGCGCCCGCTGCGGGCGAAAATGCAGGTGGTGTTTCAGGACCCGTTCGCTTCGCTTTCTCCACGTCGTACCATCGAACAGATCGTCGGGGAAGGCTTGGCTCTGCATCAACCGCAATTGGGGAAACACAGCTTGCGCGAAGCGGTGGCGAAAGCGTTGACCGAGGTTGGTTTGGTGCCTGCGACGATGTCGCGCTACCCGCACGAGTTTTCCGGCGGCCAGCGTCAACGCATTGCGATTGCGCGTGCCTTGGTGCTGAAGCCGGAATTGATCCTGCTAGATGAACCGACCTCATCGCTCGATGTGTCGGTACAACAGCAGGTTTTGCAACTGCTCGCGGAACTGCAGCGCAAGTACGGCATGGCGTATATCTTCATCAGCCACGACCTGGCGGTCATCCGCGCCATGGCGCATCGGGTGATGGTAATGAAAGACGGGAAGGTGGTGGAGAGCGGAGTGACCGAGGATGTCCTGACCCGTCCGCGCGAAGCGTATACGAAGCGACTGCTGGCGGCAGCAACATATTCGAGCTTGGCATGACGTTTCGATCGCACAGTGGCGGCGCCCCGTGCGATCAGTACATTACCCGGGTTTTCTTTTGGACGTTTTGCTTGCGCTTGAGGCCGCAGCTTTTGTCCTGCGTGCCGGTGCTGGTGCTGCCTTGCGAGATGGCGCGTTGGCTTTGCGTGCCACTTGCCTGGTCCGGGAGCGTTTGCTCGCTGGTTTGTTTGGAACATTGAGTTCCAGCTTCTGGCCCGCTCTGACCTTGTCTTGCTTCAAATCATTCCACGACTTGATTTGCTCGGTACTGACCTTGTGTCGCCTTGCGATCGAAGTCAGAGTATCGCGCTTGCCCACTTTGACGTAAATGCGACGCGTCTCGGGCGTATCGGGTACGGTCACAATGGCCGCTGTTTCGATCAGTTCCGGTGCAATGTCCTTATGCGAACCGCTCTCCACTTTCGGCACCAGGATGGTTGACCCTTGCTTCAACAGCATCTTGGGCGGGATGTTGTTCACCTCGCGGATCACCTCCGGCGTGGTGTCGAATTTTTTTGCGATGTTTTCAATCCGCTCGCGTGCCGTGGTGACCTTGTGCGCTGTCCATGAAGACAGCGACCGTCCCCATTTTGCCAAATTGGTCTTGAATTTTTCCGCATTGCCTTGCGGGAGCAGTAACTGTGTGCCGGCTCCGCCTGGAATAACCGGTTTGTTGAATTGTGGATTCAGGGCCTTGAATTCATCAATCGACAGTTCCGCCAGTTGCGCAGCCACCTTTACATCGATGTCGCGGGTCTTGCCTATGGTGACGAAATAAGGCTGGTTGTCGACCTTGGGCAGGGTGATGCCGTAGTCGCTAGGTGTGGCGATGATGTTCTTGACTGCTTGCAGCTTCGGCACGTAATTGCGGGTTTCGGCAGGCATGAATTGCGACAGGCCATTGAAATCCGTCGTTACGCCTGCGGCGCGTGCCTTGTTGATGGCACGCTGCACGGAACCTTCTCCCCAGTTGTATGCCGCCAATGCCAGCTGCCAGTCGCCGAACATGCCGTACAACCTTTGCAGATACGTGAGTGCCGCATCGGTAGAGGCGAGCACGTTGCGGCGATCGTCCATGAACATGCTTTGCGTGAGATTGTAATCGCGCCCGGTGGAGGGAATGAACTGCCACATACCGGCAGCCTTGGCACTTGAATATGCCTGCGGATTGAAGGCCGACTCAATAAAGGGCAGCAGAGCCAGTTCGGTCGGCATATTGCGTTTTTCCAACTCCTGTACGACATGGAACAGGTAACGCGATGCGCGCGTCGTCGTGCGTTGGATGTAGTCCGGGCGTGAGCTGTACCACTGGGTATGGTTGGAGACCAGCGGATTTTCCAAGTCCGGTATGCCGAATCCCTTGCGAATGCGCTCCCAGACGTCCACCTCATCCATGGCGAGTATCTGTGCCAACGGATCATCAGGATCGTAAGGCGATTCGAGTGCTGCCACATTTGCCCAGTTATGGAGCTGGAGAGAGAGGTCTGCGCCTTGTGCTGCGAGGGGGGCGCCGAGAAGGACGAGCGCCGTCAATGAAAACGTTCTGATTCGCAGCGGCTGCATGGGTCCTCGCGTGCTGATTGTATGATCGCCAAGCCTGGCTGATCGGCTGGCATGGGCGGAAGGACGAAGTTTACGTAATGCAGTTTTCCTCCGTCAAGGCTTATTACAAAGCATCATTGCTGTGCAAAAGATGCCGTGTCTTAACGGAATGAATTCTTCCATTCGCGTAAGGCAGTAAAAGCCGCAATAGGTTCCTCTGAGGAAATATGCTCGGTTAAGAATAATTGCTTGACGATAGCTGGCTGGCGATAACGCAGGAAGGGATTAGTGGCTTTTTCCAGGCCAATGGTAGAGGGAACGGTGGGAATACCCTTATCCCGCTTGGCTTGTTCGGCTTGTATGCGGGTGACAAGTGCTGTGTTGCCTGGTTCGGTAACGAGGGCAAAACGCAGATTGGACAGAGTGTATTCGTGGGCACAATACACCAAGGTGTCGTCCGGCAGGGCCGCCAGTTTGGCTAGTGAATCCATCATTTGTTCCGGCGTACCTTCGAACAGACGGCCGCACCCGCCAGCAAACAAGGTGTCGCCGCAAAACAGCCAATTATTCTTTGCAGAATAATAAGCAATGTGGCCGCGCGTATGTCCCGGTACATCGAGGACCGAGAAGCTGAGTCCTAATTCGGGTATGGTGACGGTATCGTCCTCCGCTAAATTCTGTGTGATGTGCGGAATAGTTTCGCTGCGCGGGCCAAACACGGGAACGTTGAAGTGTTGCAGTAAGGTTGGTACACCACCAACATGGTCAGCATGGTGATGTGTCAGTAAAATAGCGACGAGGGAAAGGCCATGCGTACTTAGCGCCGCAAGAATCGGTGCCGCATCGCCCGGATCGACAACAGCGGCATGCTTGTCATCATGAATCAGCCATAGGTAGTTATCCTGAAATGCAGGAACAGTCAGAATATTCAACATTCGATGCATCACCCGTCGTCTGAAAAAAACATTATAGCGCTCGGTCCCTGGCTCGATACCCCGGCCGGTAGCTATGTTCGTGCCTGGCAGCAGGCGCGATTTGACATGCTAACTGCCGACATTTTCGGCTTCAACGCCATGCAGATCGGCTTGCCGCAAATCAATGCGTTGCAGGCAAACCGGATGCCCAACAAGTGGCTGAGCGATTCGCAGTTGCCACCAGTCGATAACAGACGATGGCCACCGATCGTGCTTGTGCACGACTTCGCGGAATTGCCGTTCGCATCGCAAAGCCTGGACTTGGTAGTCCTGCCGCATGTGTTGGAGTTTGCCGCGGAGCCGCACCAAATATTGCGTGAAGTCGAACGAGTACTGATTCCAGAGGGCCAACTCATCATTTCAGGTTTCAACCCCGCCAGCCTGTGGGGGCTGCGCCAAGTGGTGGGACGTCTCTCCGGCGCTCATTTTTTGCCTCAGAATGGCGAATTCATTAGCCTGCCGCGCCTGAAGGACTGGCTCAAGCTGCTGAATATGGAAGTCAATCGAGGCCATTTCGGCTGCTATGCTCCGCCCTGCATGACCGACAAGTGGTTGCGCCGGTTCGACTTCATGGAGCCGGCGGGAGACCGTTGGTGGCCTTATCTCGGCGCCGTTTACATCGTGCAAGCGATCAAGCGTGTCAGGGGAATGCGACTAATCGGACCGGCATGGACGCGCAAAACCGCTGCCGCGCCACAAGGCGTTCCCGCGACCAATAAAATACGAAAGCAGGAAACCCAATAAGCATGGATAAAGTGGAAATTTATACCGACGGCGCCTGTAAAGGAAATCCGGGGCCGGGCGGTTGGGGGGCCTTGCTGATTGCAGGCGGTCACCAGAAGGAGCTTTTTGGTGGGGAGCTGAATACCACGAACAATCGCATGGAACTCAAGGCCGTTATTGAGGCCTTATCAGCGCTCAAGCGCCCATGCGAGATCGTAGTGCATACCGATAGCCAGTATGTACAAAAAGGTATTAGTGAGTGGATACACGGCTGGAAGGCACGCGGTTGGAAAACAGCATCGAAGGAGCCGGTCAAGAACGCTGACCTGTGGCGGGAGTTGGACGAGGCCCAGGCCCGGCACAATATTCAGTGGCGATGGATCAAAGGTCATGCGGGGCATGATGGCAACGAACGCGCCGATGCCTTGGCAAACCTCGGAGTGGCTTCCGTGTCTTGAAAATAGGGTTGTGCTACAGTCGCCCATTGGCAATGAACTTGCCTGTTGCCTGAAAAATTCCCCTTAAAGCAAATGAACGCACGGCGACTTCTGTATCCCTGTATCGCAGCCATTGGCATTGCCGTATTGGGCGCATATGCCTATTACGTACAACGCCAGCCTCAAAGACCGCTTGAACAGACTGGCGTAACGCCGCTGGCGACAACAGGCTCACAACGCGCGGCTGTCAATAATGTCCCTGCAGTCGATATTGTCAAGGTCAGTACTGCCCGATTGGTAGATGACATCAACGCTGTTGGAACGCTCCGGTCGAATGAGTCCGTGGTGGTTCGCCCAGAAGTGGCCGGACGCATTACCAAGCTAAATTTTGGCGACGGACAGTACGTTAAAAAAGGTCAGCTACTGATCGCTTTCGATGCTACGGTGAATCAAGCCGAGGTGCGGCAAGCAAAGGCCGAACTGAGTATTGCCAGAGCCAACTTTGAACGTAACGCTGATCTTGCCAAGCAAAAATTCATATCCGAGCGCGCACGCGACGAGTCGTTCGCCAATGTACAGGTGCTGGAAGCCAAGCTCGCATTGGCTCAGGCGCATCTATCCAAACTCCACATCAAGGCACCATTCTCGGGAATCGTCGGTATCCGTAATGTCAGCATCGGCGACTACGTCAAAGACGGCGCAGACCTTGTCAACCTGGAAGATATTTCCAGTGTCAAAGTGGATTTCCGCATTCCTGAGCGCTATGTGGATGTAGTGGAAATAGGGCAGGCGATCGAACTCACGGTCGATGCGTTGCCAGACAAACCGTTCCACGCCAAAGTGGATGCCATCGATCCGCAGGTGGATAGCTCCGGACGCTCCGCACTGCTGCGTGGTCGCGTTGCCAACCCGCAGGGCAAGCTGAAGCCGGGGATGTTCGCTCGGGTGCGGCTGATCCTTGCCGAACGCCAGAATGCGCTTGTTGTGCCGGAGGAGGCGATCGTGCCGCAAGGCGTTACGGCGATGGTATGGAAAGTGGTCGAGGGCAAGGCGGTGCGGGCCGAAGTCAAGACAGGACTGCGCCGTGCTGCAAAGGTCGAGGTCGTGGATGGCTTGCAGCTGGGGGACGTCGTCGTGACGGCGGGCCAGATGCGTCTGTCCAAGGATGGTACGCCGGTGCGCATTGCGCAAGGCAACGATCTGGCGCCGACACCGATTGACATACCTGCTGCCGCGACGAAGAGTTAACCGGAGTACCTCATGGTTTTATCCGACGTTTGCATCCGTCGCCCTGTGTTTGCCACGGTGATGTCACTCATCATCATTTTGATCGGTCTGGTTTCGTACAGCAAACTTTCAGTGCGGGAGTATCCGAAAATCGATGAGCCCGTGGTGACAGTGACAACTGCGTATCCGGGGGCCAGTGCCGAAATCGTCGAATCCCAGGTAACCAAGCCGATGGAGGATTCGATTGCCGGCATCGACGGCATTGACGTACTTACTTCGATCTCGCGTTCCGAGCAAAGCCAGATTACGGTGCGTTTCCGACTTGAAAAGGATCCGGACTCCGGTGCTAACGATGTGCGCGACCGCGTTTCACGGGTGCGTTCCAAGCTGCCGCAGACAATCGAGGAGCCAGTGATCGCCAAGGTGGAGGCGGATGCCAGTCCGATTATGTGGCTTTCATTCTCGAGCGATAAATTGTCACAGCTCGATTTGACCGATGTTGCCAATCGCATTGTGAAACCGCGTCTGCAGCTGCTGCCAGGAGCAGCCGATGTTCGTATTGGGGGCGAGCGCAGATATGCGATGCGCATCTGGCTGAACCGGGACAAGCTTGCCGCCTATCAGTTGACTCCCGCCGAGGTGGAAGAAGCCTTGCGCCGTCAGAATGTCGAGGTGCCCGCCGGCCGCATCGAATCGGTGCAACGTGAATTCTCGGTAGTGTCGCAAACCGACCTGAGCACCCCGCGCGAATTTGAAAACATCATCGTGCAAACCGTAAACGGATATCCGGTTCGTCTGCGCGATGTCGCCAGTGTCGAGCTGGGACCAGCGGCAGAGCGCACGTCGGTGCGTTTTAACGGACAGAACGCGGTATCGCTCGGCGTGATCCGACAGGCCACCGCCAATCCACTGGAACTGGCCGGGTACGTCAAGGCCGAAGTGCCGAAACTGAACGAAGAGCTTGCCGCTCAAGGGGTGAAGATTGCCATTTCGGTAGATAACACCTTGTTCATTGAACGCTCCATCAAATCCGTATACACCACCATTGGCGAAGCTATCGTGCTGGTTGCGTTGGTGATTTTTGTTTTCCTGCGGTCATTTCGTGCATCCATGATTCCGCTGGTGACGATTCCGGTTGCATTGATCGGATCGTTTGCCTTGATGTCGCTTGCCGGTTTTTCCATCAATACGTTGACGCTACTGGCACTGGTGCTGGCGATCGGCCTTGTGGTGGACGATGCCATTGTGGTGCTGGAAAATATTTATCGTCATATCGAAGAGGGTATGCAGCCGTTTGAGGCAGCACTGAAGGGATCGAAAGAAATCGGTTTTGCCGTGATCGCAATGACGCTGACTTTGGCAGCAGTCTATGCTCCGGTTGCCTTCACTCCTGGTCGTACCGGGCGACTGTTCGTCGAGTTTGCGCTGACACTGGCCGGTGCGGTGATCGTATCGGGCTTCGTCGCTCTGACGCTCTCGCCGATGATGTGTTCAGTCATGCTTAAGCATCAGGAAAAACATGGCGTTGTCTACCGCACTATCGAAAACGGTCTGAATGCAATGACAGCAGCTTATCGTCGACTCCTGACAGCATCATTGTCGGCGCGCTGGCTGGTGGCATTGATCTATTTACTAGTGATCGGTGCGTTAGTGTGGTTAGGTACGTCGATGAAAAAAGAACTGGCTCCTACCGAGGACCGCGGCACGATTTTCACCGCCATTAGCGGGCCGGATGGCGCTTCGCTTGAATATACAGAGAAGTATGCTCGCCAGCTGGAACAGATCGTGGCTGAAGTGAAGGAGATCGACCGCGTTTTCATCTTCGCCGGCAATCCGAGCGTCGACCGTGGCGTCGGCTTCTTCCGTACTGTGGATTGGTCGGAACGTACGCGTAGTACGCTCGACATGATCAAGGAATTGCAGCCAAAAATGGCCGCCGTGTCCGGCGTACTGGCTTTCCCCAATGCGCCGCCATCGCTTGGTCAGTCGAGCCGTGAACGTCCAGTCAGCTTGGTGGTTCTGACTAATGCCTCCTATGAGAACCTGCAGCAAACGGTGCAGGAAATTGTTGCCGAAGCCAGCAAAAATCCGGGGCTGTCCAATATCGATACCGATCTGCGGTTGAATAAACCACAAGTCAATATCGAGGTTGATCGCGACAAGGCGGCCGATGCCGGCGTACAGATTGAAACCGTCGGCCGTACGCTGGAAACAATGCTGGGCGGACGTAACGTGACCCGTTTCAAGAAGGGAGGCGACCAATATGACGTGGTTGTGCAGATCCAGCGTGAAGAACGTGAGGCACCCGACGATATCAACAACATCTTCGTACGTGGAGCAGCCACAGATGCTGCTCCCGGCCAAATGATTCCCTTGGCGAGTCTACTGAAAGTACGTGAAACCGTTGCTCCGCGCGAATTGAATCACTTTGGTCAGCGCCGCGCCGCGGTTATTTCCGCCAACCTTGCCAATGGCTATACCCAAGGTGAGGCGATTGATTTCATGGAGGCGACGGCAAAGCGCATTCTGCAACCCGGCTATGCAACCGATTTGTCCGGTTCATCCAGGGAGTTCCGTGCCTCCAGCGGTAGTCTCGTCTTTACCTTCGTGCTGGCCTTAGCCTTTATTTACTTGGTATTAGCGGCGCAGTTCGAGAGTTTCGTCGATCCTTTCATCATCATGCTGACGGTGCCACTCTCTATGGCCGGCGCCTTGGCGGCTTTGAAGTGGAGCGGCGGCACGCTCAACGTATACAGTCAGATCGGCCTGATCACCTTGGTCGGACTCATTACCAAGCACGGCATCCTCATCGTAGAATTCACGAATCAGTTGCGTGAGCAAGGGAAATCGATGCGTGACGCGATCGTCGAGGCAGCCGTTCTGCGTTTACGCCCGATTTTAATGACAACCGGTGCGATGGTGCTCGGTGCAATGCCTCTGGCACTGGCAACCGGTGCCGGTTCGGAATCGCGTATCCAAATTGGATGGGTGATTGTCGGTGGCATGAGTTTCGGCACAATCCTGACGCTTTTCGTGGTGCCGGCCTTTTATACCTTCTTCGCCCGTAAAATGGCGCACCTGCCAGCGCAAGCAAAGAAAATACCTGCTGAACCGGCTTCTGCTACTACCAAATAAACATGCGACAAATTGTTCTCGATACCGAAACCACAGGCCTGAATCCGCGCTCCGGCGACCGCATCATCGAAGTCGGTTGCGTTGAAATCATTAACCGTCGCCTGACAGGCAATAATTTTCATACCTATATCAATCCTGAGCGTGATTCAGAAGAGGGCGCGCTTGCAGTGCATGGCCTGACCACCGAATTCCTGAGCGACAAACCCAAGTTTGTGGAAATCGCCAACGAGCTGCGCGATTATGTGAGCGGGGCGGAAATCATCATCCACAACGCGCCGTTCGATCTCGCCTTTTTGGATGCGGAATTTGCCCGACTTGGTTTTCCACGGTTTGCACAACATGTTGATATGGTGACAGATACGCTGGTGCAGGCAAAGGAAATGCATCCCGGCAAGCGCAACTCGCTTGATTCATTGTGCGACCGCTACGGTATTTCGAATGCACACCGTGCTCTGCACGGGGCTTTGCTTGATGCAGAATTGCTGGCCGAAGTGTACTTGGCTATGACAAGGGGGCAAAACAGTCTCACCATCGACCTTGTGGAAGCCGAAACACAGACTGTTTCTACTGAAGTGGTGGAAGTTGACGCAATCGGAGAAATCCTCATCTTGTCGGCCAATGAAAAAGAACAAGCAGAACATGAAGCCTTGCTCGATGGTCTCGACAAAGAGGTAAAAGGAACTTGTCTCTGGCGCAGAGAGCCCTCTACCCAAAATTGATTCGTGCCGGCATTTATGCCATAATGCCGAGCTTCCTAGGACAGTTAGCTCAGGGGTAGAGCACCGCCTTCACACGGCGGGTTTAAAGCTATAGTTTACGCGGGTTTTACATGTTTCAGTGTAAATGCCAGTGTAAATTTTCAAAAAATGGTCGGTTAATTCAGCGGTAGAATGTCCGCCTCACACGCGGAATGTCAGTGGTTCGATCCCACTACCGACCACCAAATACTTTCTCCAGCGCATCCCTCTGTTTATCCACTTTGATGTGGGCATAGCGTTCGCTCATCCGCGTCGTGCTATGTCCAAGAATCTTGCTGATAGTGTGCAGATCAACCCCGGCGTGCGCAAGCAGTGACGCAGTAGAATGTCGCAGATCGTGGAAATTTACGTGCTCCATGTCGACGGACTTCCGCGCCCGCGCAAAGCCGCTCTTTAGTCCCTCGA
>DATLIB010000228.1:0-6070 GCA_035539595.1 Noviherbaspirillum sp. | reverse complement strand
CCGCAATGTCGGTCAGGGCAATGGTGCCGTCGGCCTGGTTCTCCAAGGGTTGCGGTTGGATCGAGCCGAGTACCGCCATGCCGCCGGCTTCCCAGCGGTAGGTATGCCATTGCTGGCCGACGATGGCTTCGTCGCCGCGCTGGCAATGCGTCATCAGGGCGATCAGGTTGGTCTGCGTGCCGCTGGGCGCAAACAGCGCTGCCTCGAAGCCGAGCAGTTCGGCGGCCAGTTCCTGCAGGCGGTTGACGCTGGGGTCATCGCCGAAGACGTCATCGCCCAGCGGCGCTGCCATCATCGCCTGGCGCATCGCCGCTGTCGGTTGCGTCACGGTATCGCTGCGAAAATCGCTCATGGTTTTCCTCAACAAGTTGTCCGAGGCGTCATTATCGATGGTTTGCGTGAGGCAGGGAGGCGAGGGTGATGCAACGGCCCATCTGTAGGACTTACGCAAAACCGCCCCAGCCGCGTTGTATTGCCTTGTCGTACTAGATGTACTGTCTGCGGCAACACGCCTTGCTGGATCACTTTTGCGTAAGTCCTAATCTGTTATGATTCCCGCAATTTCGTCCGCGCATTCCATCCCACCGTCATTGACGATGAATCAGCCCCCTCAACCCGAGAATCCCGGGAGCGGCAGCCGTCGCTTCGTACTTGAAATGATCGGTTTTTCCGATGCCGAAAAAAGCATGCTGGCATCGACCTTCCGCCTGACTGGACGCCGTGCGTTTTACTACGTGCCGGCGGATGCGCCGGACAAGCGTATCGATATCTATCTGGTCAATGCCGATCATCCAGATGCCTTGAATCAACTGCAGGCGCGGGCGCCCAATCCCCACGCGCCGGCGGTGCTGGTCGGACGCGCACCGGTCACTAGCGCCTGGCCACTGCTGGAAAAGCCGATCCACTGGATACGCCTGTTCGAACAGATGGATGCGCAAATGGCGGCTGCCCTGCAGCAGCGCGCGCTACGCGGCAGCACCGGGCAGTGGGATGGACGTACACTGCGCCGCGCCGTGGACAAAAACACAGCGCCGGAAGCGGTCATGCTGGAGCCGCTGCGCAATGAGTCGGTGTTGGTGGTGGACGACAGCGCGACCGTGCGTGCCTTCATGCGGGCCAAGTTGGCGCCGTTCCGCTTCGACGTCGATTATGCCGAGAACGGCGAAAAGGCCATCGACATGGCACAGGTCAAATCGTATACCTGCATCTTTCTTGACATCCTGATGCCCGGCATGGATGGTTACCAAGTCTGCAAACGCATCAAATCCAGTCCGGCCACCAAGGACGTTGCCGTGGTGATGTTAAGCAGCAAGTCGTCCGCCTTCGACAAATTTCGCGGCAATTGGGCCGGCTGCGATGCCTATCTCGGCAAGCCGGTCGGCGAGCATGAACTGCTGGCCACCATCGCCCGCTTCCTGCCCAGCGCGCGCCGGGTCGCGCAATCCATCCTCACGCGCCCCTCCTGAGTACCGGGAGCGAGCAGCTATCTCCTGCGCTTTTTCCAGTTGTAGTCCGGACTGGGGTCGGCCACGCCCGGATGGCCGACCGCGTCGGGATTCTCCGAAGACATGGTCACGAAGCACACCCCCTCGCCGGTACGCTGCCGGCTGCGCAATTCCTCCATGAACGTCATGGCTGCGCGCATGTCGGCAGACGCGAATGAACGGCCATGGGCAACGGCGTTGTCGCCGTCATTTCCTGCCTTCACCTCGGTCCAGTACACCATGTACATCGTGCACGTTCCTTAGCCATGCCATGCCTGCGCCACGATTTCATACGAGTGCAGTCGCGCCGCGTGGTCGTAGATCATGGAGTGGATCATCAGTTCATCGGCCTGCGTGCTGGCGAGGAAATCGTGCAAGTGCTGCGTCACCATCGCCGGATCGCCGATGATCGATGCGCGCAAGGTCGCTTCCACCGATGCCTGTTCCTGCGGCGACCACAGGCCATCCATGCTGTCCACTGGCGGCGGCAGTTGCTCCGGTACGCCGCGCACCAGATTGACATGCATCTGCTGATGCGAAGTCGAGAGATAACGTGCCTGCTGCAGCGTGTCGGCGGCAAACACGTTCAGACCGACCATGACGTAAGGCTGGTCGAGCGCATCGGAAGGCCGAAAGCTCTGCCGGTACAGGTTGAGCGCGGTTTGCAGGTAGGCTGGGGAAAACTGTCCGGCAAAAGCAAACGGCAAGCCGAGCTGGCCGGCCAGTTGCGCGCTGTAGTCGCTGGAACCGAGCAGCCAGATGGGAATATCCAGGCCTTCTCCCGGTACGGCGCGCACGCGGGGCGCAGAGGTATTCGGCTTGAAATGCGTCCGCAGCTCTTCCAGCTGCAGCGGAAAATCGTCCTCCGTTTGCAGCGTGCGGTGCAAGGCACGCGCGGTCACTTGGCTGGAACCCGGCGCGCGGCCCAGGCCGAGGTCGATGCGGCCGGGATACAAGGACTCCAGCGTGCCGAACTGTTCGGCAATGATCAGCGGTGCATGGTTGGGCAGCATGATGCCGCCAGCGCCGATGCGCATGCGCGATGTGCTGCCGGCAATGTGGCCGATGACCACGGCGGTTGCCGCGCTGGCAATGCCCGGCATGCCGTGATGCTCGGCCAGCCAGTAGCGGTGGTAGCCCCAGCGTTCTGCTTGTTGCGCCAGCTCGCGACTGCGGCGAAAGGCGTCGGCGGCGCTGCCGCCGTGCCGGATCGGCGCCAGGTCGAGGATCGACAAGGGAATGTCTTTCAGCTGTTTCATGTGGTGTGCTCCATGACGTTCATTGCTGGCTCGCGCATGCTGGCTCAGAACATGAGCAGTCCTTTTTGCCACAGGTAGCGCCCCAGCATCACCGCGCATACCGTCACGATCATCGGCCGGATCAGTTTGGTGCCGCCGCGCACCATGGCATGCGTGCCGGCCCAGGCGCCGATCACCTGACCGGCGACCATGGCGGCGCCGACTGCCCACAACACCTTGCCACCTGCCACAAACACCACAAGAGACGCGATATTGCTGGCAAAGTTCAGCACCTTGGCCTGCGCCGTTGCGGTCACCAGGGTCTGGCCGCGCAGCGAAACACCGGCAAGCGAAAAAAAGGAGCCGGTGCCGGGGCCGAACATGCCGTCATAGAAGCCGATGCCTGGCACGACCACACCCTGGTAGGTCAACTGGTTAAGGCGCGGTTTTTTCTCGACCGCACCGGCGTTTGGCGCCAGCAGGAAATACAGCGCAATGCCGACCAGCACCACCGGAATCACCACATCCAGCGTCTGCGCCTGCACGAACTGCACCGCATAAGCGCCGAAGCCGGCGCCGATCAGGGAAAAAGCGAACAGCCAGCGCATCTCGGACCAGTGCACCAGTCGTCGCCGCAGCGCCATCACCGACGCCGTCAAGGAGCCGAAGCTGCCTTGCAGCTTGTTGGTTGCCAGCGCGTGCAGCGGCGGCACCTGCGCCAGCAGCAGCGCCGGGATCGTGATCAGACCGCCGCCGCCGGCGATGGCATCCACGAAACCAGCCACCATGGCAACGCCAAACAGCGCTGCCAGCACGTCCGCCGACAATGCAAAATCCATGGGTATCCCTGTATCGATATGAAAAATAGGTGAGAAAAAAGCGGGCGCCGTAGCCCGTGCGCCCGTGACGCAATCAGCCGCGCAGGCGGATCAAGCCTTCCTGCGCCAGCGAAGCCACCAGCACACCATCGCGGTTATACACGTGTCCCAGCGACAAGCCGCGGCCGCCGGCGGCGTTGGGGCTTTCCATGGTGTACAGCAGCCATTCATCCATGCGGAACGGCCGGTGGAACCAGATCGCGTGGTCGAGGCTGGCCATTTGCAGGCGTGGGTCGCCGAGTCCGATGCCGTGCGGCTGCAGCGAGGTCGATAGCAAACCGTAGTCGGACACGTAAGCGAACAGGGTCTCATGCACCAGCGGATCGTCGGGTAGCGCCAGTGGACTGCGTAGCCATACCTGTTTGTACGGCTTGCCGGTATTGGCGCTGAAGACATCGCTCGCCTCCTCGGCACGGAAATCGACCGGAACCGGTTGATATTGGCGACCTGTTCCTGCCGCACGCGCCTTCCAGCTCGGCAGGATCGAGGCCAGCGAGTCGGGATCGGGACCGGCGGGGGCCGGTCGCTGATGGCTGAGTCCCTCTTCCTCGGACTGGAAAGAGGCCGACATCACGAAAATGCGCCGTCCCTCCTGGATAGCCACCACGCGCCGCGTGCTGAAGCTGCCGCCGTCGCGCACGCGTTCGACTTCGTAGTCGATCGGCAAGCGGTGGTTGCCGGGCAGCAGGAACATCGCATGCAAGGAATGCGGCCGCCGCTGCGCTACGGTGATGCCGGCCGCATGGAGCGACTGCCCCAGCACTTGTCCGCCGAACACGTTTGGACTGCCCATGAAATGGCTCTGCCCGCGAAAACGGTCGGTATCGAGCTGTTCCAGCCGCAGCAGGTCGAGGATGGTTTGCGTATTGAACAGGGAGTCGTCGGACATGATGGTGGTTCGCTGGGCCTTGTCGTTGTCCGGCTGCGGGGCCGGCAGGAATGGAAAAGCACGAGTGTGCACGTAATGCCCTCAATACTATTCCAGTTTCGACTTTCGGGTGATGGGCCCTTGCTCGGCGACTTGCGCTGTGCCGCGCGGAAAAACGTCCCGGCAGATGCTGAAACGCTGCGTCCCGCGCTGACTTTACGCGATCGTTCCCCATCGCGGCGCCTACTGTGCGTGGGGTTTGCGCTCACACAAAGGAGCATGCACCACGCGTGTGCATCGGTGAACTCTTCGCTTTCTTCTCATCCAAGCCATGTGGGTTCACGCCCCACTCCCGCGGCAAGCGCTGGAGCGGTCGGCGTGGTCCGTATGGCAATCATGAATGATTTTTATTGATGGATACCGATCCGTTGCCGCTGGCGGCAAGCGGCAATAGACAATAGACAAGAACAGAGAGCAGAGAACCATGGAGCATGTGTAAATGAATGCAGACTTTCCTTCCGCCGCCGGCAATGCAGGTACCGCCGCCGCCCTGCGAACAACGCCGCAGCAAGGGATTTCGATCCAATGCCACGAGAATGACGTGCCGCCTTTCGTCGAGGCCGCCTTGTTGCGGCTGTACAGCAACTTGTTTTCTTCGCTGGCCTTCTGGCGTGTCCATGGCGGCGCCGACAACGCCAGTACCTATGTGGTGCGCGAAGAGGAAAAGATCGTGACGGTCTGGTTATTCCGGCGCGACAAAAACCGCGTCCATGTCGTCAACGAAGGCATGGCACTGGGGTCGGACGAAGTGGCCCGCTTTGCTGGCTATATCTTCAGCCGCTATCCTGTGGTGGACCTGATTTCCTTCCATGCCGTGCAGGCCAAGGTGCAGCATCTGCCTTTGCCCTACCAGCGCTACAACTGCCTGGAAGACATGGTGCTTACCTTGCCGAGCAGTCCGGAAGAGTATCTTGCCAGCCTGGGCAAATCCACGCGCAGCTATGTGCAGCGTTATCTCAAGAAATTGCGGCGCGACTTCCCGTCTTTCCAGTTCCGCTGGTGCGGCCCGGAAGAGATCGAGGAAGCGCAACTGCAGCAGATCGTCATGCTCAACCGCAGCCGCATGGCGGACAAGGGCAAGATCAGCATCAATGACGATGCTGCCGCGCAGCGTGTCGCGCAACTGGCAATGGAGTGCGGCACGATCGGCATCATCAGTCTTGACGGCGTGATCGTTGCCGGCACGATCAATTACCGTGTCGGCAATAACTACTTCCTCGACATTCTCGCGCACGACCCCAACTACAACGGTTACCGGGTCGGCACCCTGTGCTGCTATCTCACGATCTGCGCCTGTATCGACGGTGGCGGTAGCGAGTACCATTTTTTGTGGGGGATGGACGAGTACAAGTCGCACCTGCTCGGCGTCAGACGCGATCTGGACGATCTCTCAGTCTATCGTTCGCGCACCAGGATGCTGTTGAACGGCAGCACTGTGCTGATCAATATTTCAGCCGCTGCCAAACGCCGGGCGCGACTATGGTTGCGCCAAGCGCGCAAGGATGACCGCCCGATCGCAAGACTGCTTACCTGGGGTGTGCG
>DATLIB010000227.1:0-6816 GCA_035539595.1 Noviherbaspirillum sp. | reverse complement strand
GAGAATCCCATGCTCAGGCTCCCATGTGTGACGACTGGCTGGAAATCGGCACCATACTGCGGCGCTCCTCATCCCACAGCTTCAAGCGTATGCAACCCAGGCTTTCACGCAGGCCCAAACGTGGCGGGTGTGCAAACTCCTCATGCTTGGTAAAGCACTCATATAGCCGGTAATTGGGAATACGCGCATCCAGGTGATGAATATGATGCAAGCCGATATTGGCGGTCAGCCAGCGCAATACTGCCGGCAATTCGTAATAGCTGGCCCCTTCCATGCTGGCCCGCCATGGCTCCCATTCGTCCCCTGATCGCCAGTAAGTCTGCGGAAACTGATGCTGTACATAGAAAAGCCATACGCCGATGATGGCCGCCAATGCCATCGTCAACAAATGAAATGCAAATACCAGAAGCGGCTGAGAAGCCAGCAGCAGCACCAACAACGCACCGGCCACAAGGACAAGATTGGTCAGATGCACGCTGCGGCGTTCCGCTGTCCAGTCGTGCGGAACCTTGTAAGTTGTGCGCTGGCGCAGAATGAATAACAGCGGCGGCCCCAGCACGAACAGCACCAGAGGATGCCGGTAAAGCTGGTACAGCCGTTGCTGGCGTGGGCTGAGCTGACGGTATTCAACAGTGGTTAGCGTGAAGATATCGCCCAAGCCGCGACGGTCCAGATTGCCCGAATTGACATGATGCTGCGCGTGAAAGCGACGCCAGCATCGGTACGGCGTCATGGTGATGACGCCCAGCCAGAAACCGAGCCAGTCATTCGCGCGGCGCGACTGAAAGAATGAACCATGACCACAATCGTGCTGAATCATGAAAAGGCGTACGACAAAGACGGCTGTGACCAGCGCTCCCAAGGTGCCAGCCCAAGGCGAGTACTGCATCAGACGTAACCCGATTGCATAGCTGGCTGCCCATAGTCCGACAGTGACTCCCAGCTGTATCGCGCTGCGATGCAGCGAGCCATTGCGATATTTTGCTGAAATCGACAGCAGGCGCGCGCGAACTGTCGGGTCCGTGGCATGAAACGCACTCATTTTGCTTTAAGCCTTTCAATGTCCTGGTGCGCTCGATACGCAGCTGATGGACCAGCCATGTAAATGAGCGGGATGAGAGGGGCGAATTTATTCACCCACCACCGTATGCAAGATCCTTGGGCCAGTAAATTCGCCTCACCATCTTGCATTTCGACTGAACGTCCCACTCGAGTGTCGTAAAGACCACGCCAGTTTGTTTTTGTAATGAATATTAAAAAAGCATGCACAAACCACGCTTCAACATGAAGCTCAGGTGGTCAATTGCTCTTTTTCAGGGAATGGATGTTGCCTCGCACACGCTCGTCACATGACGATCGATGCTTGCTTGTTGACTGTGGAACAGACAGCAGTTTGGCGCTTGAGGCGGCCTGGAATGCGACCTTTTCTTGATGTGCCCTATTCCCTCGCCAGCACACAAAAAGTGCCGCCATATTATCTTTTGTGCAATGTCTTTGCAACAACATCAGTAAGAAAGCAACCCAGCGAACTGCAAGGTGTTTTCCAACTTGCGTCCCGGCTTTTTCGTAGCCCTCGGTATTTCTCCAAGCCAGCCCAACGAACACTTGAGTTCCCGGCAACAGCACACCGGTCCAAAAGAGGGTTTCGCCAAATACGTACGCCGGAGCCACTAAACGAAGTGACGGGGCGGCGGCTCGCGGCGACCGGCTTGGCTGTGAAATACCGACGCCTGATGCATGTAATGCTGTTCCACGCAGGCGCTGTAGGCCTCCTTCAGCAGCAAGGGCTCCTGCAACAGCCGGTCCTTCCATTCGCCCAGCCGCACCTGATGCTGGATCAAGCCACGCAGTATGCTCGCGTGTTCGGTGATGCCGACCGTATTGCAGCCGATCAGCACGTCGCGGCTGAATTCCAACCGCAGATAGTTGAAACTGTTGTCGTCCGCCACCTCCACCCATTGGCCGCCGCGCACGCCTTGCCATTGGCCAAAGGAGGAAGAGATCAACCCCATCGTATCGAGTACGTCGATCTGCCGCACGCCGCGCTGGAACGCCTGTTTGTCCGCCATGTTCAACGCCGCACAATAGGCCTGGTCGGCGGCATTCGGCTGCACTCCCGAGATGACGCTGCGTCCTGTCGTGCTGTCGAAGGTTTCGGCGCAGTCGCCTGCGGCAAACACGCCCGGCACATTGGTTTGCATCGCGGCATCCACCACCACGCCCTGCAGGCATTTGACGCCGCTGCCTTTCAGGAAAGAGACATTCGGGATGGTGCCGGCACAATAGACAATCAGGTCGGCCGGCAAATGCGCTCCGCTCGACAGCCGCACACTCTTCGGCGAATCGGGCGCCAGACTGCTGCTGCCGATTCCAGTCACGCGCGTGGAGGTGTGCACCGTGACGCCTTTTTTTCCGCACCACTTGCGGATCATGTCACCGGCGCCTTTGCTCATCATGCCGGGCAGCATGCGATCGTGCTTTTCCAGTACCGTCAGGTCCACTCCGCGCGCAGCCAATGCCTCCATCACGAGACAACCGATGAAACCGGCGCCGATCAACACAGCGCGGGAGCGCGGCTGTGCACGCTGGATGACCCGGCGTGCATCACTCAACGTCCAACAGGCGTGGACGCCGGGAAAGCCAATACCGGGAATAACGGGAATGCGGGGCGAGGCTCCCGTTGCGATCAACAGTTTGTCGAAGGCAAACGTGCGCCCATCCGCCAGTTTTACTGTGCGTGTTCTGGTGTTGAGGTGCTCGGCGCGCCCGATGAGACGAACAATGCGCAGACGCTCGAAGTAATCGTGCTCCCTGCGCAAATGCGTACCGACTTCGCCGATTTCCCCCGAGATCAGATAGGGAATCGTCATGCGCGAATACGGCGGCTCACTCTCATCGCCGATCAACACGATATCGTCAACGGGTGCGTTCTTGCGCAGGGTTTCGGCGGCAATGACGCCAGCCGGCCCGGTACCAAGAATGAGATGCTTCATGCGGTCGCCACCCAGAGACAAACAATGCATGGGCGGCACAGGACGGCGGAGAGTCTTTGCATTTCCTTCTCCCTGTGGAGGATTGACCGAACCACTATAGGGAGGAGGCATCCTTGTCGATTGAATAAGATCAATGACGCCGCATGATCCAAGGCAAAGAGACACTTGCTGCCGCAATGCAATGCCGCCGGATCGACGCGGCTTGATAGAGAAACGGACAGGCGCCGAAACAGGCCCCAAGCGTCATCAGCGCTGCATGGTCTCCCACACCTTCTGGAGGCGCTTGACCGATACCGGCATGGGCGTGCGCAATTCTTGCGCGAACAGAGACACCCGCAACTCTTCCAGCAACCAGCGGAAGTCGACCATCTTGGGGTCGGTGCTCTTTTGTCGGTCCTTCTGCGCACGCTGCCACGGCGCGGCCACTTGCGACCACTCCGCCAGCAACCGCGTGTCGCGTGCGGGATCGGCGCGCAGCTTTTCCAGCCGCACGTTGATTGCCTTCAGGTAGCGCGGGAAGTGCGTCAACTGCACATAGTCGTTGTCGGCGATGAAGCGCTTGCCCACCAGCGCCTGCAATTGCGCCTGCATATCGGCCATGCTTTGCGGGTGCGCCTTCGCGCCTTGCAGCTTCTTGGGCAAGGTGTAGTACTCCGCCAGAACCTGCGCTGCCAGACGCGCGATCTCGTTGACCAGCAGGCCCAGCCGTGACTTGCCCTCCTCCTTGCGTTGGTTGAATTCCTGCGCATTTTTCGGCAAGGGGTCTTGCATGCAGGCGCGGTCAAGTCCGGCCTGGATAATCTGATCGCGCAATTCTTCCTGCGAACCGAGCGAGAGAAACTGCATGCCCATCTGCTGCAAGCCGGGAATGTTTTTTTCCAGGTATTTCAACTGTTCCTTCAATTGCAGTGCGAACAAACGGCGCAAGCCGAGACGATGCATGCGCGCCGCTTCCGCCGGATCGTCGAACACGTCCAGTTCACAGTGCGTGTTCTTGTCCACCAGTGCCGGAAAGCCAATCAGGGTTTGCTTGCCCTGCTGAATTTCCAGCAGTTCGGGCAACTCGCCGAAAGACCAGGAGGTGAGATTCTGCTGCGCCGGGACATTTTCTGCATTCGCTGCGCTAGCGGACGCCGCATGGTGGTTCGGCGTGACCTGCCTGGGTGGAATAGCTCCATTTTCAACCGGCGCCACTGCCGTTTTCTCCGCCAAACGCTGAAAGCTCTCGCGCGCCTGCCCGCCGAATTCCGCTTGCAAGCCAGCCAGATTGCGCCCCATCTCCAGCTGCCTGCCATGCTCGTCGATCACCTTGAAGTTCATGAAGTGGTGCGCAGGCAAGGTTTCCAGCTTGTAGTCCGTAGTCCTGGTGGCGATACCGGTCTGCTCGCGCACGTCGGCAATGAGCGCATCCAGCAGGTTTCCCTTGCCGAAGTCGGCACGCGTGCAAAAGCCGGCCGCGTAGTCAGGCAAGGGAACGCAATGGCGGCGCAGCTTTTGCGGTAGCGATTTCAGCATCAGGTGCACCTTTTCCTTCAGCATGCCGGGCACCAGCCAGTCGCAACGGTCCGCCGACACCTGGTTCAAGGCATACAAGGGCACCGCCAGCGTCACGCCGTCACGCACGCTGCCCGGCTCGAAGTGATAAGTCAGCGTCATCGCCACGCCGGCCACGCTCATGGTTTTCGGGAACAGGTCGGTGGTCACCCCTGCCGCTTCATGCCGCATCAGGTCGTCGCGGTTCAAGTGCAGCAGCTTCGGCTGCTTGGCAAGGACGTCCTTCAGCCATTTTTCGAACGCAATGCCGTTGTGGATATCCTGCGGCACCAGCTTGTCGTAGAACGCGGCGATCAGTTCTTCATCCACCAACACGTCGAGACGGCGCGACTTGTGTTCCAGGTTTTCGATTTCGCGCACCAGCTTCTGGTTATGTGCCAGGAAAGGCGCGCGCGTTTCATATTCGCCATCGACCAGGGCGCTACGGAGAAATATCTCGCGCGCTTGCACCGGGTCGATCAGGCCGAAATTGATGCGGCGCTGGCTGTACACGACCAGACCGTACAAAGTGGCGCGCTCGGAGGCGCTCACTTGCGCCGACCGCTTTTCCCAGCGCGGATCGCCGTAGGATTTTTTCAGCAGATGACCGCCCACGCGCTCCAGCCATTCCGGCTGGATTTGCGCCACGCAACGCGCATACAGCCGCGTGGTGTCGATCAGTTCCGCCGCCATGATCCAGCGTCCCGCCTTCTTCACCAAACTGGAGCCCGGCCAGATGTTGAACTTGATGCCGCGCGCGCCAAGGTAATGCGGCTCGTCGTCCGACTTGAAGCCGACGTTGCCCAGCAGGCCGGTGAGCAGTGCGGTATGCAACTGCTCGTAAGTCGCCGGCGCTTCATTCAGGCGCCAGCCCTGCTCGCGTACCAGCGTCAGCAGTTGCGAATGCACGTCGCGCCATTCGCGCAGCCGCAGTTGCGACAGGAAATTGGCGCGGCAGTTTTCCATCAGCTGCTTGTTCGATTTCTTGTGCTCGATGGCCTCTTCGAACCATTTCCAGATCTTCAGGTAGCTGACGAACTCCGATTTTTCATCCGCGAACTTCCGGTGCGCATTGTCTGCCGCATCCTGCGCCTCCATGGGGCGGTCGCGCGGGTCTTGCACTGACAGGGCTGCCGCGATGATCAGTACTTCGCTCAAGGCCGCGTTATCGCGCCCGGCGAGGATCATGCGGCCGACACGCGGGTCCAGCGGCAGCCGCGCCAATTGCTGGCCCAGCGGCGTCAGCTGATTGTTGTCGTCCACCGCGCCCAGTTCCTGCAGCAACTGGTAGCCATCCGCAATCGCCCGGCCCATGGGTGGTTCGATGAACGGGAAAGTCTCGACGTCGGCCAATCGCAGCGACTTCATGCGCAAGATGACCGCCGCCAGCGACGAACGCAGGATTTCCGGATCGGTGAATTTCGGTCTTTGCAGGTAATCCTGCTCGTCATACAGCCGGATGCACACGCCGGCAGCCACCCGGCCACAACGGCCGGCGCGCTGGTTCGCGGCGGATTGCGCCACCGGCTCAATCTGCAACTGCTCGACCTTGTTGCGGTAGCTGTAACGCTTGACGCGCGCTAATCCCGCATCAACCACGTAACGGATGCCGGGCACAGTCAGTGACGTTTCTGCGACGTTGGTCGCCAGCACGATGCGACGGGCGTTGGATGTCTTGAAGACACGCTCCTGCTCCTGCACTGACAGGCGCGCGAACAAGGGCAGGATTTCCACATGCGGCGGATGGTGCTTGCGCAGCGCTTCCGCCGCATCGCGAATCTCGCGCTCGCCGGGCAGAAACACCAGCACGTCGCCCTGCCCGATGCGAGCCAACTCATCGACAGCATCGATCACCGCGTCCATCAAGTCGCGCTGCTCCTTTTGCGCCGATGGCCGCGTTTCGCTTTTGTCGGTCGGCTCGACCGGACGGTAGCGAATCTCAACCGGGTACAGGCGCCCCGACACTTCGATCACCGGTGCCAACGCATCGCCTTTGGCGAAATGTCGTGCAAAACGTTCAGCGTCGATAGTGGCCGAGGTGATGATGAGCTTCAGGTCAGGCCGCTTCGGCAATAACTGCTTCAGGTAGCCGAGCAGGAAATCGATATTCAGGCTGCGTTCGTGCGCCTCGTCGAGGATGATGGTGTCGTACTGCCGCAACAGCGGATCGGTTTGCGTCTCCGCCAGCAGAATGCCATCGGTCATCAACTTGACGGACGCGCCCTTGGAGAGGGTATCGGTAAAGCGCACCTTGAAGCCCACATGCTCGCCCAGCGGCGAACCCAATTCC
>DATLIB010000226.1:0-4681 GCA_035539595.1 Noviherbaspirillum sp. | reverse complement strand
GCCGGTGATAAAGCCGTCCTGCTCGTCCACCGCCACCGTGGTGGCACCTGCAGAAGAAGTCACATCCGCCGAGAAATCGAGTTCGATAGGAAAAGGCTCTACACCGGACGGCGCGTAGGTAAAAGAAATTTTGCTGGAGCCAGCGACGACGGCACCGTTATTGAACTGGAGTGTGCCGGTGCCGAGCGTGGTACTGCCTTCAGTGGCGGTAACGGTCCAGTTTCCCGGCGTCGTTGCGCCGTTGTTTTTGAAGGTCAGCTTGATGTCATGCGTGCCGCCCACGGCATCGATCAGCGTAACGCTATTCAACACGATATCAGCCGCTGCGGCGCTGGACAGGTTGCCGGTAAATTTGACGGACGTGGTCGCCTTCGCCGGATTGCTGCGCAAACCTTCCAACGAAATATCCACCAACCGTCCTGTTTCATCCAGGCCGTGCGCGCGCAAGCCGCTGGTGGCGCTGACCAAAAATCCGTCCGTATCGAACTGGAATTGCCCTGCCCGCGTATAACGCAGTTCTTCACCTTCATGCAGGACAAAATATCCTTCTCCGTTGACGGCCAGATCAAGGTCGCCGCCGGTTTGCCGCAGTTCGCCCGCCTTGAAATTCACGGTCGTCGCCAGCGTATTGAGCCCCATGCCTAGCTGGGCGCTCTGGCCGCCAAAATTCAGCCTGCCGCTTGCGCTGCCTTGGTAGAAAAGGTCGGCGAACTGCAATTGCGATCCCTTGAAGCCGGGTGAATTCACGTTCGTCAGGTTATTGCCGATAACCCGCAAGCCCTTCGAGTAGCCGGTCAGGCCGGACATGCCAATGAACACAGTATCTAACACGGGTACCTCTCCTTAACGAACGCTAATGACTTGGGCGAGGCTGATGCCCTCCAGTACCGCGCCCGCAGTGGTCTGTACTGTCAGCAATGGCTCGCCGGTCAAAAAACTCAAGCCTTTCACCTGGCCGGTGGCAGCCCCGCTCGACGCGTTGACGTCAACCGTCTTGCCCAGCAGCCCGACCGACTGCGTAGCCGATTGCACCGACAGCAATTGGTCGATTTTCTGGTTCAGCTGCCGGCTTTGCTCCAGCGCCGAAAATTGCGCCACCTGGGCAATGAACTCCTGGTTATCCAGCGGCTTGAGCGGGTCTTGATTGCTCAATTGACTGGTCAATATCTTCAGAAAATCCTGTAGCCCGACGCCGCCCACCTCGGAGGTAGAACCGGCTGCGGATGTAGGCGAAATGGCCATCGAAAGCTCCTTTACCCTTGTGTCTTGTCTGCAAAAGATGGCTGCGGCAACGCGTCCCGCATACCGTCTGCCATGAAACCTGCGTCTTTCCTTCCCTGCTCACCGGGATACAGGTGTTCTATTTTTTTTCCGTTCAGCGTCAATCCCGTCAATTTCAAGCCGGATGCATGCAACTCGCCGTTCAGCGTTCGCGCAAGCGCATAGCCGTGATAGTCGGCCAGTGCGGCATCACGAATCCAGGCATGCACTCCGTCGTCAGCGCGGTAAAGATGCAGTTGCCTGCTGGCCGGCGGCTCCATATCGCGCATCGCTCCGAAGGCATCGCTTTGCGCAGGCGGCTGTTCCGGCTGTGCAAAGGTCTCTGTCTCGTCCTGACGCGCAGGCGATAGGTGGTTGGCTTGCCAGCCAAGCGCCGATGCGCCACGGGAAAGGGGGTGTATCGGTACCTGAACCGTGGCATCGCCCCCAGCCGCAGAGGGAACCCGACCAACCGGACGCAAACCGGCCTCCATGCCGGAAAACATCTGCATCACCATGCCCGCTGGTTGCCCTGCCCAAGGCGAGCTGTTGCCAACGCTGTCAAGGGAATTGAACATGCCGCTTGCGCGCAACGCTGCCCCTTGTCTCTCGCCGCTGTCCGTCGCGTATTCCGCCGCTGCGAGGGCATGCGCGTTCCTGGGGCCGGATTGGGGAAGAGCGTCTTCCCCTGCTTGTGCAGGGTCGCTGCTGTTTTCCGATACGCCAGAATCGGAGGTGGAATAACGGGCCGCACGCGGTACATCGTCGCGCTCCGCATCCAATGCCAGCAAGGCGCGCTCCAAGGCAAGCAGCCAGCCGCCATGCCTGATTTCCTCCATCTGGCGATCAGGCCTGGCAGAAATGCCGTTGGCATGGAATGCCATTACCTCAAGACTCGCGCTCATGTCTTCTCCCGGCCCTGCAAGGTGGACCAATGATCGTCTGCAAACTTGAATTCTTCGCTCAACCGCAATGTGTTGAAATCCGCCTTCACCTCGTCGCGGTGCTGTTCAACCGCCTCCACGCCGCGCTGTGCGGCCTCCACGCGGTCGATCAGCGCATCGCGCGCCGCCTCCTCCGCGGCGATGGCTTGCTCTTTCAGCGAACGCCGACACGTCAGATCGTTCATGTAACGCGTGACGACGGCAAAGCTGCCGACATTCAGGCCAGCCGACGCTTGCGACGCCTGCTTCCATTCGGCTGCCGTCTTGTTGATTTCCTCCTGCAGCGCGCTCAACTCCTGGCGCAGCGCCGCCAGCGATTCGTTGATCCGGCCGAGATCCAGCAGCAGTGCATCGAGATCCCATTGCCGCGTCAACAGCACAGGCTCCAATGCATATTGAAACTTCCCCTTGCGGCTCATGGCTGGCCTCCTGCCAAGGCACTGCGCAGACGCGACATCGCCTCTTGCCGCGCGGTGGACTCCAGCACCGACTGCCGCAATACGCTGCGCAGCGCCGGAAACACCTGTAGCGCACGGTCCACCGTCGGGTTGCTGCCGGCACGATAGGCGCCCATATCCACCATCTGGCGGTTCTTCTCATACACGGCGAGCAATTCGACCGCCTCCGACATCAGCTTCTGGTCCTCCTTGCTCACCAGGTCTGTCGCCAGCCGGCTCACGCTTTGCAGCACATCGATCGCCGGGAAGTGTCCTTCATGCGCAAGCTCGCGCGACATCATGATGTGACCGTCCAGCGTGCCGCGCACGATGTCGGAAATCGGCTCGTTGAAATCGTCCCCCTCAACCAGCACCGTATATAAGGCAGTGATCGATCCGCCCGAATCGGCAGTGCCGCAGCGCTCGCACAAGGAGGGAATTTCGCCGAATACCGACGGCGTGTAACCGCGTGCGGTGGGCGGTTCTCCCGCAGCCAGTCCGATTTCACGCTTGGCCATCGCAAAGCGGGTGACCGAATCCATCATCAGCAGCACCTGTTTGCCCTGGTCCCTGAAATGCTCGGAAATCGTGGTGGCGGCATAGGCAGCCCTGGCGCGGGCCAGCGCCGGCTGGTCCGAGGTCGCCACCACCACCACGCTGCGTTTCAAGCCTTCGACGCCGAGGTGCTTTTCAATAAACTCCCGCACTTCCCGCCCGCGCTCTCCGATCAATGCAATCACATTGACGTCGGCCTGCACGTCGCGCGCCAGCATGCCAAGCAAGGTGCTTTTCCCCACACCGCTGCCGGCAAAAATCCCCATGCGCTGGCCACGCCCCAGCGGCAACAGGCAATCGATGGCGCGCACGCCGGTCTCGATCAGTTCCGAAATACGCGGCCGCGTGAGCGGGTTCAAGGGCGTTGCATGCAAAGGCCGCTGCTGGGCGGATGTGGGCAGCGCGCCACCGTCCAAGGGCTCGCCGAAAGCGTCGATCACCCGGCCGAGCAAGCCATCGCCTACCGGCATGCGCGGAAACAAGCCCGTCGCCACGACTTCACTGCCGCTACCGATACCGCGCAGTTCTCCGTAGGGCATCAACACCACACGCCCCGGTTTAACGCCGACCACTTCGGCAGTCAGTCTGTTCTGCCCATGTCCATGCCCCGGCACCACTTCACAAATTTCGCCGATTACGGCATCGGGCCCGATCGCCTCGATGCCTTGCCCGGAGATGCCGGTGACCCGGCCGCATCGACGCACCAGCGCTGTCTTGCGAACGGCGTCCAGGTAGGCCTGCATCACAGCTGCTCCTCCGTCTTCTCCCGGCTCTTGCGCACCGCCAGCAACGACTCGCCCAGATTCTTCAGTTGTACTTCGAGACGGGCATCGAGATAGCCGCTATTGCTGTCAACCATGCACCCGCCGAGACGGATGGACGAATCGGCCCGCAAGGAGCCCGATTGCAGCAGCGCCGCGGCGGCGGGCTGATCCGTGGCCTGCCGGACCAGATCCACATCTTGCGGATGCAGGCGCACGACCAATTGATCGCGCTCCCGCGATTCCGCAACGACCTTCTGCAACATACTGGCGATGGCATTCCGTTCTACCGCAGCCTCGCCGATGATGCGGCACACTGCGGTGTACGCGATTTCAACCAGCATCTCCTCGGCACTGTCGATCACGCCTGCCCTTGCCTGATACAGCGACGTGGAAACCGATGCCAGCCGCGCGACCTGTTCGGCCACCGCCGTGCTGGCGGCTTCTTCCCCTTTTTCCAACCCCGCCGCGAACCCATTGCGCTCTGCCGCCAGCCTTGCCTCGTCCAGCTCCTTCTGGAGTTGCTCGCGCAGGCTTGCCAGCTCCTGTTCAAGCTGGCGCTTCACCTGAAGCTGAATATCCATCTCAGGTCGGGACACAGCCGCTTCCCGCTGCGCCATGGCTTCGGAGGGAGCGGGGGCTTGCGCTGCAACGGGCAGCGCATCCGGCACGACGTCCGACATAACATCCGGCACGGATGTCGGCAATGCAGGCGATACAGGCG
>DATLIB010000225.1:0-10232 GCA_035539595.1 Noviherbaspirillum sp. | reverse complement strand
ATCAACTCCTTGCCGATCCGGCCTTCCATCTCCTTGTGCACCGGCACCAGCGCCTTGCGCCACGCCTCCCGCTCTTGCGCCGACAAAACATAGACGAAAGTCCGTCCCGATTTTTTGACAGCGTCGAGCGCATTGTCGTTCTCTTGCTGCGCGATCCCGTTGGCGTACTGGGTCGCCTGTTGCATTGCCTCTTCCAGCGCGCTGCGGATACCGGATGGCAAGCCCTCCCAGAACTTCTTGTTCACAATCACGGCATAGCCGAGATAACCATGGTTGGACACCGTCAGATAGCGTTGATACTCGTGCATCTTCTGCGTATAGAAATTGGACGGCGGGTTTTCGGTGCCGTCGATCACGCCGCTCTGCAGCGCCCGGTACACCTCACCGAAACCGAGCGCCATCGGGCTGGCCCCCAGCGCGCGCATTTGCGCATCCAGTACCTTGGAAGACTGAATGCGCATTTTCTGTCCTCGCAAATCCACCGGCAGCCGTACCGGCTTGTTGGACGACATGACCTTGAAGCCGTTGTCCCAAAAAGCCAGGCCGGTGATGCCCTTGGACTCCAGTTTTTTCAGCAGGCTGCGTCCGATCGGCCCTTGGGTCACGCGGTACAGCGCCTCCTTGTTCGGGAAAATGTAAGGCAGGTCGAACACCTCGAATTCGCGAATGCCGAGCGGTCCGAATTTGGCCAGCGATGGCGCCAGCATCTGCACCGCGCCCAATTGCAGGGCTTCCAGCTCTTCCTTATCCTTATACAATTGGCTGTTCGGGTACAAGTCCACCCTGACCTTGCCGCCGGTCGCCTTTTCCGCCAATTGCTTGAAGCGTTCGGCAGCCTTTCCCTTCGGCGTATCGCTTGTCACGACATGGCTGAACTTGATCACGATCTGCTCTTGGGCCTGCACGGTAAAGCTGGCAAGCACAGCGACAAACGCGACAAGCCATGCGTTGATGTTCATGAAAAATCCATGCCGAAAAAGAAAGAGAAGGGTATGCAAACCATTGTCTTCGCCCGGCCGGAGCCTCACAACTGTGGATAACCACAATCCGCACGCAGAGAAAAAGCGCCAGGAAACCGTTGTTATACGAATAGACTGGAACGAACACGCGAGCCCCTTCCCGATGCACACAAGCCAACACCTATTGAATTACCTGAGCGGATTCACTCCGCGCAAGCGCGTCTGGCATTGGCTGGTGCCGATGCTGTTGCTGGTGCTGTTCGTATCGACCTTGCTCTGGTTACCTTGGCAAGCGCAGCAGATGGAAGCGACGGAACGCCAGGAGCAGTTGATTGCAGATACGCTGTGGGTGGAACAAACCATTCGTTTCCAGCTGGAACGCAATGGCGACAACATGCGATTGATCGGCAATGAAATCAGCGCCGACAACCTGTCCGGTCCACGCTTGCGCGACCGGATGGCGGTATTAATTAGAAACAACCGGGAACTGGAACGTATCGTATGGATGAATGCAGTCGGCAAGACCGTCGTCGCAACCGACGATTCGACGCGTTCGCTGACCGACCTGGCCCCGGATTCGCGCCTGACCGCCGAACAGGCGCGCGACACCAAAACGCCGCAGTACAGCCAACCCGCGCCGCCGCCGGGGCTCGACGGCCCGATACGGATGGATTACTACGTGCCGCTTTACCGCGGCGAGCACTATCTCGGCAGCCTGGTGGCAACCTACACCGTCGCCAGCATCCTGGAGGAGATGGTGCCGTGGTGGTTCGCCCAAGACAATGAAATCGAGCTCACCGACAACGACGACAAGGTTCTTGCCAAGCGCGCCGCAGGCGGTCCCGGACGCGGCGTGTACACCCATCGCCGCGCACTTGACCTGCCGTATGCCTCAGTCACCCTGCGCACCAATAGCGTCAAAAGCGCGCCCAAACTTTTGCCGAACTTGCTGGTCGGCTCGGTCATTGCCCTGTCGATCGGACTGTTGTGGAGCTTGGCGGCGCTGTGGCGCGACATCAACCGGCGACTCGCAGCGGAAGATGCCTTGCGCCAGCAAGTCGCATTCCGCACCGCGATGGAAAACTCGCTGGTCACCGGCATGCGTGCACGCGACCTCGAAGGTCGATTGACGTATGTCAATCCAGCCTTCTGCCAGATGGTCGGCATCCCGGCGGAAGAGCTGATCGGACGACGACCGCCGATGGCCTATTGGGCGCCGGAAGCGATTGCCAGCTACCAGGAACGTTTTGCGCAGGTACTGGCCGGCACGGTGACACCGCAAGGATATGAAACCATTTTCCAGCGCGCCAACGGCGAACGCGTCCCGGTGCTGATCTTCGAATCGCCGCTGGTGGACGACAGCGGCAAGCAGACCGGCTGGATGGGGTCCATTCTCGACATTTCCGACCGCAAGCGGGTCGAGGACCTGAACCGGCGCCAGCAGGAAAAATTGCAGGCCAGCGCGCGCCTTGCCACCATGGGCGAACTGGCCTCAACCCTGGCGCATGAACTGAACCAGCCGCTGGCGGCGATTTCGAGCTACACCACGGGTGCGCTCAACCTGCTCAAGCGTGAAAGCGCGCAGCCAGGCAGCGTCGATCTGACAGCGCTCACGCCGGCGCTCGAAAATGCCAGCATCCAGGCGCAGCGGGCCGGGCACATTATCCGCAGCGTGCATACCTTTGTGAAACGACGCGAGCCGAGCCGCGAGCCGGTCACCGTGCAAGCGCTGATCGACAGCGTGATTCCCTTGGTCGAACTGCAGGCGCGCCAATTCTTCGTGGTGATCCAGACGCAGCTCGCACCGGCCCTGCCGCCGGTACTGGCCGACCGCGTGATGCTGGAACAGGTGCTGCTTAACCTGACGCGCAATGCCATCGAAGCGATGCAGCATGTGGCGCCGGAGCGGCGTATCCTGCGCATCGTCGCCGCCATGGAAGCCGGCCCGACGGCTTCAGCGCCGGCATGCATCGCGGTGTCGGTCATCGACCAGGGACACGGGATTCCGGCGGATGTCGCGGAGGGATTGTTTTCCCCCTTTTTTTCCACCAAGGCGGAGGGCATGGGCATGGGTTTGAATATCTGCCGTACCGCCGTGGAGTTTCATGGCGGCGCGCTAAACTACAGCGACAATCCGGCAGGCGGCACCATCTTCCGGTTTTCCTTGCCGGTATGGGCGAGTACGGTAGCTAAACCCGCTGCCATCGCAGGAAAATAATACCAATCCCGACCTGAAGCGTGACAAATGGAATCGATGGATTTTTTCGACTGGCAAGGCACGAGGAGGCGCCATAGCCGCAGCTATGGCAACAACGAGCAACGCCGCCAGACGGAAAAAGACGCGATTCCATGTCACGTTTCAGGTCGGGATTGGTATAAGACGGCACCAAAAAATCCATCATCAATCGCACGAGATCCTGACGCGCGCGGCGCATCTGGGACGGAGGAAATGGCATGTTGTACATCGTCGACGACGAAGAAGTAATCCGCGATTCGCTGCTATGGCTGGCACGCTCGCGCGCCATCGCCGCCTTGGCATATGCCAGCGGCACGGCCTTGCTTGCCGCACTCGACCAGGTCGAGCGCTTCGACCCGGAAGGCGCCTGCTTGCTGCTCGATGTGCGCATGCCTGGCATCAGTGGCGCGGCCTTGTTCGACACCCTGAGCACACGCGGCCTGACGCAGCGACTGCCGGTGATTTTCCTGACCGGCCACGGCGATGTCCCCATGGCGGTCGATACGCTCAAGCGCGGCGCCTTCGACTTTTTCGAAAAACCGTTCAACGACAACCAGCTGATGGACCGCGTGCAGGAAGCGCTGGCTGCCTCGCGGGAGGCCGGCGTGGTGGCGGAAGTCCATGCGCGCCTGGCCCTGCTGTCGGCCCGCGAACGCGAAGTTCTCGACCTGATCCTGGTCGGCAAGATGAACAAGGTGATCGCCGACGATCTCGGCATCAGCATGCGCACGGTGGAGGTGCATCGTGCGCACATCTTCGACAAGATGAATGTCAAGACAGCCGTGGAGTTGGCGCGCCTGCTGAAGTAATTTCACAGCCGGAAGCGGGGCCTGCGCATTGGCGCAAACCCCGGTACCATGCCGGTTCGGCCCTCCTCCACTCTGAGCCCGGCTCCATGTCCACCGCCATCCTCCTGTTTCCCGATTTCGCGCTGATCCTGCTCGGTTTTCTCCTGATGCGCCATGCCGATTGGGGCACCCAGTTCTGGAGCGGCCTGGAAAAGCTGGTGTACTACTTCCTCTTCCCCGCATTGCTGTTTTCCACCACGTCGCGCACCGCTTTCGATTTCGGCAACACCGGGAAAATGCTGCAAGCCGCCCTTATTGCCACCGTGTGTGCGGTTGCTCTGGGCTGGCTGGCAAAGCCGCTGTTTCGCAGCGGCCCGATGCTCTTCGAATCGGGCGTGCAAACGGCCTTCCGCTTCAATTCCTATATGGCGCTGGCGATTGCGTCGCGCCTGTCGGGCGAACAGGGCACCAGTCTGATGGCACTGATCATCGGCTTCGCGGTTCCGCTCTGCAACATGGCTGCGGTCCATGCGCTGGTCCACAAGAGCGGCGGCCTGCTGCGGGAACTGGCAAAAAATCCGCTACTGATCGCCACCGCCGCCGGCATGGCGTTCAATCTGCTCGGACTGCACTTGCCGGAAATCGTCGGCGCCACCCTGTCGCGCATGGCTAACGCCTCGCTCGCGCTTGGTCTGATTACCGTCGGCGCCGGATTGCGCCTGTCGGGCCTGCATGAAGCAAAGGGAATCGCCGCCTATTTCCTTGCGGTCAAGCTGTTGGCGCTGCCGGCGATCGGCTTGGCACTCGGAAGCTGGCTGGCCTTGCCGCCCTTGCAGTTGCAGGTGCTCGTCGCCTTCTGCGCCTTGCCGACCGCTTCCAGCGCGTACGTGCTGGCCGCGCGCATGGGCGGCAACGGCCCTTTCGTGGCCTTTCTCATCTCGGCCAGCACCGTGTTGTCGGTGCTTACGCTGCCGGTATGGTTGGGACTGGTCCGCTGATGTCATGCCGGGCCAAGGCCCAAGCGACGTGCTCGCGCACCAGTTCGGACGGATGGTCGGCCCGCGCGCGCAACGCCGCGACGATCTCCGGCGCCTGTCGCCCGGGCCTTGCCGCATTCCCCAAGCCGACGGCAAGATTGCGCAACCAGCGCACATGGCCGATACGCCGGATCGGACTGCCTTCCAGCCGCCGGTTGAACTCCTCTTCCTCCCAGGCGAACAGCTCGACCAGCGTGGCTTGGTCGAGCCCGTTGCGCACATCGAAATCAGGCAGCGTGGTGCGCTGCGCAAATTTATTCCACGGACAAACCAGCTGGCAATCGTCGCAGCCATACACACGGTTGCCGATCAGCGGTCGCAATTCCAGCGGAATACTGCCTTTGAGTTCAATCGTCAGATAAGAAATACAGCGGCGGGCATCCAGCTCGTAAGGACCGAGGATTGCCTGCGTCGGGCAGACGTCGATGCAGGCGCGGCACTGCCCGCAATGCGCGGTCGCCGGCGCATCGACGGGGAGCGGCAGGTCGGTGTACAACTCGCCGAGGAAGAACATCGATCCCGCTTCCCGATTGAGCAGCAAGGTGTGCTTGCCGCGCCAGCCGATGCCGGATTGCGCCGCCAGCGCCACTTCCATCACGGGGGCCGAATCGGTAAATACGCGGTAGCCGAAGTCACCGATTTCGGCACGGATGCGGTCAGCCAATTGTTGCAAGCGTGCGCGCAAGACTTTGTGATAATCGCGGCCACGGGCGTAGATCGACACGGCGGCATGCTGCGCTGCAGCGGCGTGTCTTTCCTCTTCCGCTCGCCAGTCGGCAGCGCTGTCCCGGGGCAGGTAATCCATGCGCGCCGTAATCACGCGCACCGTGCCCGGCACCAATTCGGCGGGACGCGCACGCTTCATGCCGTGCGCTGCCATATAATCCATGTCGCCGTGATACCCGGCATCCAGCCAAGCCTGCAAGCCGGCTTCGGCCTGCGACAAGTCGATACCGGCGATGCCGATTTCCGCAAAGCCAAGCTCACGCCCCCATGCCTTAATGGTTAGGGCAAGCGTGGACAAATTGCTATCGGAAACGGTCATGGCAAGGCACGCAAGAAGCGAACAGCAGCATAAAAAAGGCATTTTACGAGATGCAGCACTTTCAAACCCACCTCCATGACGAAGCAGGCACCGCCGCACTCGGCGCGTCTCTGGCGCACGCACTGACGCCCGGCATCCATATCCACCTGTACGGCGACCTGGGCGCGGGCAAGACGACGCTGACACGCGCACTGCTGCATGCCGCCGGCCACACCGGGCATGTCAAAAGCCCGACCTACACGCTGGCCGAGCCTTATACCGTACTACTCGCCGGTCGCCCGACGGACGTGATCCACTTCGATCTATACCGGCTGGGTGGACCGGAAGAATTCCTGGACGCGGGATTCCGCGAACATTTCAACGAAAACACCGTATGCATCATCGAATGGCCAGAAAAAGCCGCCGCGGTGTTGCCCGATCCAGACATTAAATTGCTGTTAAGCATTTCCGGCCATGGTCGTGATATAGAATTGCAAGCGTTGTCCGACCAAGGTGTTCAATGTCTCGACCGTCTGAAATTCGCGCCAAATCTTTGACATGCCGAGTACGCCGCACTGCACTGAAAGCCGGCGGCACCCTCCTTCTTTCCGTGATCGCCCCGCTTCCCGCGCGCGCGGCGCAAATCCTCGCGGTACGCGTATGGCCGGCGGACGACTACACGCGCGTCACGCTCGAAAACGATACCGACCTCAAGACCAGCCACTTCATCGTCAAGGACCCGGAGCGCCTGGTGGTCGATATCGAGGGACTGGACCTTAGCCCGACCTTGAAAGAGCTGCTGGCCAAGATCCAGCCGAACGACCCTTACATCAAACAGGTGCGCGTCGGCCAGAATCGGCCCAACGTGGTGCGGCTGGTGTTCGACTTGAAGGAGGAGGTCAATCCACAGGTGTTCACATTGAAGCCGATCGGGGAGTACAAACATCGCCTGGTTCTAGACCTGTATCCGGTCAGTCCGCCCGATCCGATCCTGGCATTGATCGAAAAGGGCGAATGGGCGAGCGAGGCGCCGGCCGAGTTCCCCGCTGCGCCAGCCCTCCCCGAGCCAGGACAAAAGCCCTTGCCATCGGAAGTGCAAACCGCCAAAAGCCATCCTCCGCAGGACAAACCCCAAGCCATGACGCGCATGATCACCATCGCGCTCGACCCCGGGCATGGCGGCGAAGATCCGGGCGCCGTCGGACGTGGCGGTAGTCGGGAAAAGGATGTGGTGCTCGCCATCGCGCGGCGCTTGAAGGCCAGGATCGAACAACAGCCGAACATGCGTGTGATGCTCACACGCGACGCCGACTATTTCGTGCCGCTGCATGTGCGCGTGCAAAAGGCGCGCAAGGTGCAGGCCGACCTGTTCGTATCGATCCATGCCGACGCCTGGGTCGAACCGACCGCGCGCGGCTCATCGGTGTTTGTGCTGTCCGAAAAAGGCGCTTCTTCCACTGCCGCCCGCTGGCTGGCCAACAAAGAAAATGCAGCCGACCTGATCGGCGGGGTCAACATCAAGTCGCACGACAGACAGCTGGCACGTGTCCTGCTGGATCTGACGACCGCCGCCCAGATCAACGACAGCCTAAAGGTAGGCACGGCGGTGCTGAACGAAATCAGCGGTATCAACCGTCTGCACAAACGGGCGGTTGAGCAAGCCGGCTTTGCGGTGCTGAAGGCGCCGGATATCCCTAGCATCCTGATCGAAACGGCGTTCATTTCCAATCCCGAAGAAGAGGCCAAGCTGACCGACGATGCGTATCAAAATCGCATGGCGGACGCCGTACTCAAGGGAATCAAGAACTACTTTGCGAAAAACCCGCCACTGGCGAAGAACCGGATGACCTGACGCCGTGGCCGTGCATTCATGCGGTGCTCGACCGTATTAAATCCAGTACTCAACCATCCTCGCCGGAAAGGAAAACCAATGAAAATTCAAAACCTGCATATCGGCACCCGTCTCGGATTGGGCTTCGGCATGGTTCTGATGCTGCTGTTGATACTGGCGCTTGCAAGCCTGTCGCGCATGGCCGATATCCATGCCAATCTCGACAAGGTCATCAACGGCAACAACGCGATCATCAAAGAGCTGAACGACATGCGTCAGTCCGTGATGCGAACGGCGGTGGGGGTGCGCAACATCTCGGTCATGACCAATGAGGATGACGTCAAGGCCGAAGTCAAACAGATCAATGCCGCCAATGCGGAATACAAAGACAGCGCTGCAGCGCTCGATGCATTGATCAACGATACCCAAGGCAAGTCCTTGCTGACCAATATTGAATCCCGTCGCACCACAACCGCTCCGGAAATCGCCAAGGCCATCGACCTCGCGCTCAGACAAGGCGATGTTGTTCCGTTCCTTCTGAGCAATGTCGTGCCGCGCCAGAACGCTTGGCTGCAGGCGATGGAAGAAATGATCGCGCACCAGGACAAGCTGGCGCAAGCAACGTCGGCAGAAACTGCCGACGTCTACGAAAAAGCCCTCCTGCTCACGCTGGTGCTGACCGCGGCCGCCTTGCTGGCCGGCGGCGTCATCGCCTGGTACGTCACGCGCAGCATCACCGCACCGTTGCGCGGTGCTGTGGACGTGGCGCGGCGCGTGGCAAGCGGCGACCTCACCACGCGGGTGGTGGTGTCCTCCACGGATGAAACCGGCCAGCTGCTGGATGCACTCAAGAACATGAATGAAAGTCTGGTGCGCATCGTCGGCGAAGTCCGTACCGGCACCGACAGCATTACCACCGCATCCAGCGAAATTGCTTCCGGCAATATGGACTTGTCGTCGCGCACCGAAGACCAGGCCAGTTCGCTGGAAATGACCGCGTCGTCGATGGAAGAGCTGACCTCGACCGTGAAGCACAATGCAGAAAATGCGAGCCAGGCCAACAGGCTGGCAACCACTGCATCGGAAGTGGCAGTCAAAGGCGGTGCCGTGGTTTCCGAGGTCGTCCAGACGATGGGCTCGATCAACGAATCGGCAAAGAAGATTGTCGATATCATCGGCGTTATCGACGGCATCGCGTTCCAGACCAATATCCTGGCACTGAACGCGGCAGTCGAAGCCGCGCGCGCCGGCGAGCAAGGTCGCGGTTTTGCCGTGGTTGCTGCCGAGGTGCGCAACTTGGCGCAGCGCTCCGCCGCCGCCGCCAAGGAAATCAAAACGCTCATCAGCGATTCGGTCGAGAAAGTCGATGCAGGCAGCAAACTGGTCGATCAGGCCGGCACCACCATGGACGAGGTCGTATCGAGCGTGCGGCACGTCACCGACATCATCAGCGAAATCGCCGCGGCGAGCCGGGAACAGACCTCCGGCATCGAGCAGATCAACCAAGCCATCATCCAGATGGACAATGTCACGCAGCAAAATGCCGCGCTGGTAGAACAAGCGGCTGCAGCCGCCTCCTCGCTGCAGGACCAGGCACGCAACCTGTCCATGGTCGTCAGCGTATTCAAGCTGCAGGATGGCGAAACCAGTGTCATGCAGTCCCTTGCCGTACCCACCAAAATGGCAGCGCCGACGCCGACCGCAAAACCCCGCCCCGTCAGCCCGGCTCTCCGAACCTCTCCCAGCAAAACCTTGCCGCCAGCAATCAAGGCGAGTGCTGATAACGGGGACTGGGAAGAGTTTTAACTTCGGCGCGGAAAGTTTCTTTCCCGTCCTGCATTCATCCAATCCAAGCCAGGATCAACGCAACGAATGGCGCGTCCGGTCCTGACTGCCTCTTTCAAGTCGAGTGCGCGGATACCACAGAGTTTCTGCCCCACGGAAATCAGGCGGGCATTTCAGACACCAATGCCATCTTCTTGCGACAAGAGGTCGCGGAAGCGTTCGAACTCCCGGTCAGTCAGCGTCTTTCCCTGATCGAACATTTTGGAGAACAACGCATTGAGTTCGGGACTCATTCTGCCGTCCTCCGATGCCCGGCGTTTCAACTCCTCAAGCGCACGGTAATCCTTGCTCTCCATGCTGTCGCTGGTTTGATCGAATGTTCCGTTCCCGTCTTCATCCCAAACCTTAATGTCCCTGACTTCCTCTAACAGTTCACTGTCCGGCTTTTTGCGTAGCTTTTCAACGTCAGTAAATCGTTCTCGACTCATTTCCGGGAGTAAATTCGTCAGCTCCGTTCGTTCTCCCGGCGTCAATGTGCCATCGACTGCCTTGTTGATCAGTTCGCGTTCCCG
>DATLIB010000224.1:0-15595 GCA_035539595.1 Noviherbaspirillum sp. | reverse complement strand
TCAGGTGTTCGGAACGGTCGGCCACGACCACCGCATCAGCGAGGCTGTTAAGGATGGACGTCGTGATGCCGGCTTGGCGGTGCAGCTCTTCTTCGAGCGCCTTGCGTTGCGAAATGTCGCGCAGCGAGGCGAAGAAGAGGGCACGGTTGGGCATGGAGATCGGCACCACCGTCAACTCCACCGGAATTTCCGTCCCATCCTTGCGCAATGCCGACAGCTCGACGCGCTTGCGCAGAATAGGCCCTTCGCCAGTTGCCAGGAAATGCTGCACCCCTGCGAGATGGGCAGCACGGTAGCGCTGCGGAATCACCGTGTCCGTCAAGCGCAAGCCGATCACCTCTTTCTTATGCCAGCCAAAGACGCTTTCCGCCTGCATGCTCCAGTCAAGAATATTGCTGTGTTGATCGATCGCAATGAACGCATCCAGCGCGTTGTCGATGATGCGCCGATACAGATGCTCGGCTTGGCTTGCCTCTTGGAACAAAAATTTCATGGGAGTCAGGTCGCGGTGGAGTTATGGTCTGACATCGGGAAACGCATGTGGTTTCTTGAGATGCGTGCAACGCGCCCAAAGCGGCATCGCCTGACGGGATCGGCTTGCAGCTAAAGGGGTTTAAGCAAAATCAACGGGCATTTGATTTCTCCCAATACCATAAGAAAAAGCGCATGACGTTATCCCCCGCATCTTGCATGGACAGACTTGCCGGACGGCAAATCTGCACAGGAGAATAGGCATGGACATGCTCCATCCGGAAATGCGTGCCGGAATACAGGCCCACGAATCACACGAACATAAGGCAGCTGTCCCGCCCAAGGCATCCTGGACGGTAAGCGATGTAGAACCACCGGCCACCATCGACCGCCTGATCCGCGCGGGGATGGGCCGTCTTACCGGTAGCATATCGCCGGCCAGCCTGATGCTGGCCTATGCCGACTGGGCGCTCCATCTCGCCATGTCGCCGGGAAAATGGCAACGGCTGGGCGAAAAGGCCGTGCGCAAATTCGTCCGCTGGAGCATGTACGCGACGCGCGTGCATGCCGAGGGCCGTGCCGAACGCTGCATCGATCCGCTGCCCCAGGATCGGCGCTTTCGCGATGAAGGCTGGATGCGCTGGCCGTTCAACCTGATCCACCAGGGCTTTCTCCTGAACCAGCAGTGGTGGCACAACGTCACGACTGGCATCGGCGGTGTTTCGTCGCATCACGAGCAAGTGGTGTCATTCTTCGCCCGTCAGCTGCTCGATGCCATGTCGCCGGTCAATTTCATCCCCACCAACCCGGACGTGCTCGACGCCACCCTGCGCGAAGGCGGCCTCAACCTGGTGCGCGGCCTGGCCAACCTGATCGAAGACTGGGAGCGTGAAATCGGTGGCAAGCCCGCCGCCAGCACCGAGAACTTCATGCCGGGCCAGCATGTTGCCCTGACGCCCGGCCAGGTGGTTTACCGCAATCGCCTGATCGAACTGATCCAATATGCGCCCGCCACGGCCCAAGTCCATGCCGAGCCGATCCTGATCGTGCCGGCGTGGATCATGAAGTACTACATTCTCGATCTGTCACCACACAATTCCCTGGTGCGCTATCTGGTCGAACGCGGCCATACCGTATTCATGATTTCCTGGCACAACCCGAGCGCGCAGGACCGCGATCTGGACATGGAAGACTACCTGCGACTAGGCGTACTGGAAGCCTTGAAAGTGGTACACACCATCATCCCCGGGCGCAAGGTCAATACGGTTGGCTACTGCCTGGGTGGCACCTTGCTGTCTACGGCCGCCGCCTACCTGGCCCAGACCGGCGAAGAGCGCCTGCATACGATGACGCTGCTAGCAGCACAGACCGACTTTAGCGAAGCCGGCGAACTGACGCTATTCATCGACGACAGCCAGCTCAACTACCTGGACGACATCATGTGGAACCAGGGTTACCTCGACAACCGCCAGATGGCCGGCGCGTTTCAGCTCTTGCGCTCGCACGACCTGATCGGCTCGCTGATCGTGCAGCAGTACTTGCTGGGCGGCCGCCAAGCCATGACCGACCTGATGGCATGGAATGCGGACGCGACTCGCATGCCTTACCGCATGCATAGCGAATACCTGCATCGCCTGTTTCTCAACAACGACCTGATTGCCGGGCGCTACAAGGTCAACGGCCGCCCGGTGTCGCTGGGCGATATTCGTGTGCCGATGTTCGCGGTGGCCACGGAAAGCGATCATGTCGCTCCGTGGCGTTCTGTGTACAAGATCAATCTGATCGCCGAACCGGACGTTACCTTCCTGCTCACCAACGGCGGCCACAACGCCGGCATCGTCAGCGAGCCAGGCCATCCCGGCCGGCATTACCGCATGGCGCACTCGCCCAAAGGCACCAATTACATCGATCCGGAAACCTGGTACCTGTCCAACCCCGCCATCGATGGTTCATGGTGGCCGGCATGGGCACAATGGCTGGAAGAGCACGCGACTGAGATGACCACACCGCCACCGATGGGAGTACCCAAGAAAGGTTATGCCGCACTGCAGGATGCACCCGGCAGCTACGTGCTGGAGAGGTAAAACTGCTCAACCGCAGGCCACGCCTGGGCTGCGGACTATCTTGTTTCGCTGCATGGCACTAACGAGACTGCTTTCAACCCGCGCCGGATCGGGATAGAATACGCGCGAAAGTACGCCTAATAAAAACAGGGCCGCCGAAGCGTTGGGTGTTGTGCCACAACCCATTCCAAAGTCGCACACTCTCAGGAAATCGAGGCCGCTCGCTGCCATGCCGAACCCAACCTGCACCTCTGCTTGCATGCATCCGGTTCGCACCACCTTTTGGAACGAATCAGGATTTTGATCATGGAAGCATTGCTCAAGCACTTGGTGGACATCACCTGCCAACGCGACCATGCGCTGCTCGACAGCTCGGTGGTATCGGCACTGCACGAACTGGTCGGCGCCCAGCAGGTGCGCGTGCATGAGTTGTACCGCTTTCGCAACGAGTTATTTATTCGCCCACGCGTCTGGATCAAAGATGGCCATGTCGTGTCGGTGGACGAAGCGCTGGCCGTCGAACATCAAGGCGAGGCGCTCGACAGCCACCCCGTGCTGGTCGACAGCATCAAACAGCGCCAAACCTGCGCGGAAGAGATCGGGGAGGATGGCAGCCGCACCCTCTGGCTGCCGGTCTGGCTGCATGACAAGGTCAGCACTTGCCTGGAAATCAACAATCCCACGCCGTACGACGCCAGCACCCTGCATGTGATCGAAGGCATACTCTGCGTCTATCGCAACTACCAGAGCATTCTCGACTACAGCGAGCGCGACTCGCTGACGGGTCTGCTCAACCGTAAAACCTTCGACGAAAAGTTTTCCAGACTGCTCTCGTGCGCCACCCTGGAAAGCCTGCCGCAGCCAGGCAAAGAGCGCCGCCACGAGCCCAAGGATGTAGCGCAGTGGCTGGCGGTGGTTGATATCGACCACTTCAAACGGGTCAACGACCAGTTCGGCCATCTGTATGGCGACGAAGTGCTGATCCTGGTCGCCAATTTGCTGAAGTCCTCGTTCCGTACGCAGGACCGGATATTCCGCTTCGGCGGCGAAGAATTCGTCGTTCTTCTGCGCTCCACCACGCTGGACGACGCGCGCCGGATTTTCGAACGCTTCCGCGCCAATATCGAGCAGCACGAATTCCCGCAAGTGGGCAAAGTCACCGTCAGCCTCGGCTTTGCCAGCATTTCAAAAGAGTCCCCGGTGGTCATTCTCGGCCACGCCGACCAGGCGCTGTATTACGCCAAAGCCAACGGCCGCAACCGCGTCTGCTTCTATGACGAGCTGGTGAGCAGCGGCGAACTGCGCTCGGAAGTATCGAACGATACGGTCGAGTTCTTCTAATTCTGATCTTCCGATGCCGTGCGGCGAGCCACAAGGGCTCGCCTGCTCATGCCCCACCCTTCAGAGCACTGCCCGCTTCACCGTCGCCATCATCGCGCCGGCGATCATGAGCAAGCCGCCCGAAGCCCGATTGCTGGTCTTGACGAAACGCGCATTGGCCGTGAAGCGCTGCGTCTTGCTGCCCACCCAGGCATACAGGGTATAAACGACCACATCCAGACCGATGCAAGTGGCCCCGAACACCAGCATCTGCAGGCCGACCGGCTTTGCAGGATTGATAAACTGCGGCAGCAACGCGACAAAGTAGAGCAGGGCTTTGGGATTGGACAACTCCACCACGACCGCCTGCCAAAACGCACGCATGCCACTGACGGCATGCGCGGCGTCGCCGCTCACCGTCAACGCGCTGGCTTTGCTGCGCATGGCCGACAGTCCCAGGTAAAACAGGTAGGCCACGCCCACCCATTTAATGATGGAAAACAGCGTGCCGCTGGCGACGATCAGCGCCGCGATGCCGGTCGCGGAAAGCGCGAAGTAAATCGCATTGGCCAACGCGATGCCGGCAATCGCCGGGTAGGAACGACGCAAGCCGTTCGACATGCCTTGCGCCACGCTCAGCAAGGCGGCCGGTCCCGGTGTCAGGCACAGCACGGTAGTAGTGACCAGAAAAATCAGATAAGTGTCCCAGCTCATGCAATGCTCCTTAGTTATGTGCAAGCAGTGTATGCCTCAAAAAATGGTTTTTGAATGGATAATGCAAGGGAGATATGCGCTTTAACTTTTACTTTCATCGAAATAAAGGGGTTTTTCCATGAAAATTGAATTCGACGCAATGGATGCCAAAATCCTTGAGATCCTGCAGGCAGACGCCCGTACCACGCTGGCCGAAATCGGCCGCCGTATCCACATGAGCCAGCCGGCGGTTGCGGAGCGGGTCAAGCGCATGGAAGCCGCTGGCGTCATCTGCGGCTATCACGCACGGGTGAATCCGGCCGCACTCGGCTACGGCATCACCGCCTTTATCCGGGTGTCCAAGCGCAGTCACGAAACGCCGGTGGAAGTGGTTGCCGCGCAGGTGCCGCAAATCGTCGAATGCCATTCCATCACCGGCGACGACTGCAGCATCGTGAAGGTGGTAGCCTCCTCGGTGACGGAACTGGAAAAGGTGATTGTCGAACTGACGCGCTGCGGCATCACTTCCACCTCGCTGATTCTGTCTTCCTTTATCGAACGCAAGGCGATTCGGCCGTCGGCCTGACGGCAAAGACGGTTATCATCCGCCCATGGAATTACGTCAACTTCGCTATTTTGTCGCCATCGTCGACCACGGCTCGCTGTCGCGGGCGGCACGCGTGCTGCACATCGCACAGCCCGCGCTGACCCAGCAACTGCAGCAACTCGAAGACGAACTGGGCGCACAACTGCTGCATCGTTCGGCGCAAGGCGTGATGTCCACCGACGCCGGCAAGACCTTTTACGAACACGCGCAAGCCATCCTTAAACAGGTAGGCGATGCCAAATGGGCGGTTGCGCAATCGACCGACAAGCCGGCCGGCACCGTGGCGCTGGGCATTCCACAAAGCGTATCGGGCGCGCTGGCGCTGCCGCTGCTGACCGCCGTGCGCGCCAGCTACCCGGAGATTTCGCTGCAGCTGACGGAAGAGCTATCGGGCAGCCTGATCGAGCAGTTGAAATCGGGCCGCATCAACCTCGCGGTGCTATTCGACGACGGCCAGCTCAACGCATTCGCCACCACACCGCTGGTGGAAGAAGAAATGATGTTCATCACCCGCGCCCAGTCGCAGTTTGCGCCGAAAAGGAAAGCCGTGACGCTGGCCAAGGCCTTGGAAGTGCCGCTCATCCTGCCGGGTTTGCAGCATGGGGTTCGGCCACGCATTGAACACATCGTACGCACCGCCGGACTGTCGATCGACAATGTGATCGACATCAATTCCGTCGCCATCCTGAAGTCGGCATTGCTGGCCGACTTGGGTGCGACCATCCTGCCGGTAGCGCCGATGCTGTCGGAAATCGAACATGGACAGATGGTGGCACACGCCATTAGCGGAACCAGCATTTCGCGCACCGTGGCGCTATGTTCCTCACGCAACATTCCGTTGACCAATGCCGCGGCGGCCGTGAAACGACTGGTGCTCGCCGTAACCAGCGAACTTTGCACCAGCGGCCGCTGGATCGGTGCCAAGACACTCGCCCGCTAAGGAGAGGCGCAGCGCCCCAGTTAGACTAATTAGGCGCGTTGAGGATCGGCCGCTACCAGCACGCTGCAGCGCACTTTTTCCACCAGCACGGCATCGGTCGAGCCGCGCCACCAGCGCATGGCGAACGGCTTGTGCCGCGTATGTCCGAGTATCACCAAATCGATCCCGCTATCGTTGACAAGGTCGGTGATCACGTTGATCGGCTCGCCGGTTTCCAGATGCGTCACGACCTGCAGTCCGGCATTGGCGAGCAGCTTGCGGCCCGCCTCGAGCACCTGTGCCATCGCCTCCTTTTCCGCCATTTCTTCCTCCATGGTCGGCACTGCGGCAACAAATTCTCCGGCCAGCACGATGGGCACCGGGATTACCACCGCAAGCAAATGGACTTGAGAATCCGGGCCGGGTGCAAGACGGATGCACTCCTCCAGTGCAAGACGGCTTTCCGGTGTGCCGTTATACGCGACCAGTATCTTTCGGTACATGCTTGCCTCCTGTTGCGGTAAGGAAGGGGTGTACTGAATCATACCCCGTGAAATAGGCTGCGCCACCTTTTTCGTCCTCTCCTCCAAGAGCCAGTCAGCTTACTCTTGCGCAGAAAACAATGCCGGAAAGTTAACGCAGCAACAAGTGACGGATTCCCGTACTACGTTACCGCAAGACCGGACAAAGAAAACTTGCCGATCGATGCACCGGCAACGACCACACTGGCTTATGATTCGGCCTACACAATAAGCAGGCATGCTGTCTGCTTGTCTTCATGTCTGCACTGACAGCGAGCAAAACTGCTTGCCATGACCGTACTCACCGACAAGGATCACCATGCTGAAAGTCGTCGCGATCGACGCTAATGCCATTTCGCGCAGACTGCTCACTTCCGTACTGATCAATGGCGGCCACAATGTCATCGGCGATTCGAACACCAGTTCTGCCGGACTAGCCAGCATGATCAAGCTGCAGCCGCAGCTCGTCTGCATCGACATCGGCGCCACCGATGCAGAAGGATTCGCCAAGCTCGACGCCATTCGCACGGGAGTGCCCAAGGCACTGATATTTCTCGTCTCGGACAAAATGGAACCGACTGTCATCCAGGAAGCGCTGGCACGCGGCGTACACGGTTTTATCGTCAAGCCGTTCAATCCGGAATCCGTGCTCGCGAATATCCGCAAGACCATCCTCAAAGTGGCACACCAGCACCGCTAGCCGAACCTCCTCTACGATGTCGCCATAATCACTCTTCTGGTCAACACAGTCGCAACATGGCGCTCGGTAACATGCAGTAACACTTCTTTCAAATTGCAACACGCCGCATTTCTGTATGGCATTTCCCTGCAAGCGCTTGATTTTCCTCTCCCTGAACGGCTTTTTGTAGGAAAAGTCCGAACGGCTTTCCTCATTGTCCGACACTGCTTTTCATCCGTACGCTGATTTCTCCAAATCCAGCTGGTCCCCATAATCCGGGGGACTGATTGTCTCGTCGCAAACACCGCACATCTTTGCAAGCGAATAACGAACAACCGCCCATTATTCTTTATAAGGTATAAAAAAATGCTGACTTCGCAGATGCCTGACATTCGCTCCGTTTCCTTAGCGACATCATCTCCTGCCGGCGCGGCATGGCAGCGCCAAGCCAAGCTGTGGTCCAGCCTGAAAGAAGTATGCGAGCTACTGCGTATTCCCGTTCGCCTGACCAATGACGAGGTTCAGTTCCAGCACATGCAGTTCAAGGCAGGCCAGCGCATCCATACCATCGGCCAGCCGTTCGACATGCTGTACATCGTCAACTCCGGTTTCCTGAAGACCGTCATGATCGACGAACTGGGTAACGAACAAGTGCTCGGCTTCCCCATGAAGGGCGACATGTTCGGCATCGACGGCATCCATCGCAAGTACTACTCGACCGAAACCGTCGCCCTGACCAATTGCGACATCGTCCTGATTCCGTTCAAGATTTTCGCCGGCCTCGGCCGTACCAATACCGAACTGGAGTCGGCCATCTATGGAGTCATGAGCCGTGAACTGGTACGCGAACAAGCCATGGTCGGCACGCTTGGTTCGCTCAGCGCCGAAGCACGCGTGGCGCGTTTCCTGGTGTTTCTCTCCGAGCGTTTTACCGAAATGGGCTACTCCGGTAGCCAGTTCAACTTGCGCATGACACGTCAGGAAATAGGCAACTATCTGGGCCTGACATTGGAAACGGTCAGTCGCACCTTTTCGGCATTCAATGCCATCGGACTGATCTCGGTGGATCAACGCGCCATCGTGGTGCATGATCTGCAATCGCTGCGCACCTTGCGCCGCCTGCCCCCTTCGCGTGCCCGTGCCAAGGCCGATGCAGCCAAAAAGCGCGCCGCCGGGCAATTGGCGGCAGCCTAATCTGGACTTGCCACAAAGATTGGGCTTGGGGCGCGCCTAGCGGTCCCCAAGTCTTTCAGCTTCGCAGCGAGGACCGTCCTCGCTTGGCACGCGGCACCGGCGCCTCTCCGTTTTCAATTTCCATCAGTCGGCGCGGCGGCGCCAGCTGTTCCGCAGACTCGGGGGGCAAAGAACAGGAAGAAGTCATCATCTGCAAGGTCGGCTGCTCCGCCACCAACTCGGCAATCCACTCCACAAACACCCTGACCTTGGCCGACAAATGCCGATTCTGCGGATACACCACATGCAGCGGAACCGGCCCGGTGCACCAGTCCTGCAGCACCGGCACAAGTTGGCCCGACGCCAGGTAAGGCAGCGCGGTATAAGACGACATCTGCACGATGCCCATGCCTTTCAAGCTGGCCACCACGTAGGAATCCGCATCGTTGACCGCGATCCTCCCCGGTGCCCTGATCCGGATCCGTTCGCCCTCTTTCGCATAGTGCCAGTCAAATACCTTGCCGGTCTTCGCCGAAAAATAATTAACACACTGGTGTTGCAGCAGATCGTTGGGATGCTGCGGGTGCCCATGCCGTTCCAGGTAAGAGGGCGCGGCGCAGGTAATGAATTCCAAGGCGCCGACACGCCGCGCGATCAGCGTGGAGTCGGCCAGTTCGCCGCCACGCAGAGCGCAGTCGACACCTTCCTCGATCAGGTCGACCGGACGGTCGCTGCAACCGAGTTCGATATAAATGTCAGGATAGCGGACGAAGAATTCCGGCAATGCGGGAATGACCAGGTAACGGCCCAGATTGGTCGGCACATCGACACGCAGGCGGCCGCTTGGGCTGGCACGGGTTTTCGACAGGGAGTCTTCAGCATCACGCACCTCCGCCAGGATGCTCAGACAGCGTTCATAGTACGCCGCACCGTCGGCAGTAAGACTGATCTGACGGGTGGTTCGGTTCAGCAGCTTGACCGCCAGTGCCGCCTCCAGATTGCGCACCAGTGTCGATACGGTGGCCTTGGGCAGCTGCATGTTATCCGCCGCGCGTGTGAAGCCGCCGGCATCGACCACCTGCACGAACACCTCCATCGCCTGCAATTTGTCCATCTACTCCCCCGGAGTCAATTGTTCATGATTCTGAACAGTCAATTCGAATTATTGCGCTTTATTCACATTCTAGAACAAAGCTATAGTTCGGTACGCGAACAAAGCGCCGTTAAGTGATGTCTTCGACGGCGCGGCAACGGATAGATGATGAGTATGACAAAACGCGGCAAACCGGCTTCATCCGCCGCGGATGAAGTGACGGTATGCAAGCTGCTTGCGCAGGGTGCGCAAGACAAATTGGAAGTGCGTCTGTATACGCCGCCGCCGACGCAAACAGCAGACAACGGACTGATCGTGTTCTTCCCGGCGGGTGGATTCGCGACGATTGACCTCACTGCCGCCGATGGATTCGTGCGCGCACTGGCAGCCGCCACAATGTGTCAGGTACTGGCGTCGAGCTATACGGTTGCCGGCGTCCGTCCGTTCCCGGCTGCCGTGGAAGACGCGTATGCCGTACTCGCATGGGCCGTACGCAACCGCGCGAAGTTGGGTTGGGACGGCAAGCGTCTGCTGACAGCCGGTATCGAAGCCGGCGGCAATCTGGCGGCGGTAGCGGCGATGATCGCGCGCGATCGCGGTGGACCGCAATTGGCCGGACAACTGCTGATCATGCCGATGCTTGATCCCGGCCTCACCAGCTGTTCGATGCGCAATCTGGTGAATCGGGTCGGTGCCATGTTCGCCGCCAGCGAATGTGCCGCCGGTTATCGCGCTTATTTGCCGCATGCCGTCGATCGCACGCATCCGTATGCGTCGCCGCTGCGCTCGAGCCGCATGAAAGGTTTGCCGCCGACATTGATCCTGTCGGCAGATGACGATCCGCTCCGCGACGAAGCGGAGCAGTACGGCGCCAAGTTGATCGCCGCAGGCATCAAGACGCTGGTGCGTCGCTTGCCGCCGATCCCGCTGGAGCAGCCGGGAGCGCGATGTAGCTGCCTGAGAAAGGAAGATGCGTTGCAGGAAATCGCCACCTTCATCGGCGGACTGGAAGCAACGCAGGAGGCTTGACCTTCCGGTAGCGGGAACGCTGACACTAGAGCAGTTTGCACAACGGGTGCCATCCACGCACGGGATGGAGAGGACTTTTTGCGCCTTATTTTCTCGAACGCTGTACGAATTACGACCAACCTGACATTGACTGGGAAGAGAACGATATGAACAAGCCATTCACCCTACCTCACGCGAGATACGCGCTGCCTGCTGCACTGATCCTGTCTGTCGCCGCCGCACTGGTGCTGTCGGCCTGCGGCCAGCCGGCCGCACAAGAGGCCGGCCAGCAGCCTGCCGGCGGCCCGCCGATTTCCGCTGCCACCGTACTGGAAAAGCCGGTGGTCGAAACGCAGGAATTTTCCGGCCGCCTGGAAGCGGTGGACCGCGTCGATATCCGACCGCGCGTCTCCGGCTTCATCGCCTCGGTCAATTTCAAGCCGGGTGCCGAAGTGAAGAAAGGCGACGTGTTGTTCGTCATTGATCCGCGCCCCTATGAGGCCGAAGCCAACCGCGCGGAAGCTGCTGCGCTGGCGGCACGCGCCAGGGCCGATCTGGCGAAAGTGGAACTGGCCCGCGCCGAGAAACTGATCGCGGAAAAAGCCATCGCGCAACGCGAAGCCGACGAAAAGATTTCCAGCGTCAAGGAACTCGAAGCCACGGCGCGCGCAGCGCAAGCGGCCTATGATGCGGCCAAGCTCAACCTCGGGTTCACCAAAGTGCATTCGCCCATCAGCGGCCGCGTCAGCAAGGCGGAAATCACCGTCGGCAACCTGGTGGACGACAAGGTGGTCCTGACCTCGGTAGTGTCGAACAATCCGATCTACGCCAGCTTCGATGGCGACGAGCAATCCTTTCTGCGCGTCGGTGCGCTGGCGCGCAACGGCAAGTCGGTGACGGTACGCATCGGCCTAGCCAATGAAAGCGGCTTTCCACATGAAGGCACGCTGGAATTCGTCGACAACCGCGTCGATCCATCCACCGGCAGCGTGCGCATGCGGGCGGTGCTGAAGAACGGCGACAACGCCCTCGCCCCCGGCTTGTTCGCCCGCGTCCAACTGGCGACCGGAAACGGCGATGGCGGCATCAGCAATGCGATGCTGATCACAGACCGTGCGGTCGGTACCGATCAAAACCGCAAGTTCGTGTATGTGGTCAACGGCGACGGCAAGGCGGAATACCGCGCGGTGAAACTGGGGCCGGTCATTGACGGTTTGCGCGTGGTGCGCGACGGCGTGAAGCCGGGCGAGAAGATCGTCGTCAATGGCTTGCAGCGTGTGCGCCCCGGTGCGCCGGTGACGGCGCAGCTGGTGCCGATGGATGCAGACCCGAGTCAGTTGCAGGCGCCGAAGGTGGAAGCAAAGGACGTGAAGAAAGGCAATGATGCGAGCGACATGAAGACAGCGGCTACATCCTGAGCACCGCCTCTGCTGACATCCCACTCCATCTTCTGCGGCTTGTCCCTGTAGGGAAAAGGCGAGTGGGAGAGTAGTGCGGTTGAACCATCGGTATGGTTGGCTCAACCGCACTATCCCCACCCTGGCTCTCCTCCTGCAAGGGGGAGGGAACGAGTCTGCAGAAAATACAAAACGCAACACGAGAGAACAACATGAACTTCTCCAGATTTTTCGTGGACAGGCCGATCTTTGCGGCCGTCTTGTCCATTCTTATTTTCGTCGCCGGGGTACTGGCGCTATTCAAGCTGCCGGTCTCGGAATACCCGGACGTGGTGCCGCCTTCGGTCGTGGTGCGTGCAATGTATCCCGGCGCGAATCCGAAGGTGATCGCCGAGACCGTCGCTGCGCCGCTGGAAGAGCAAATCAACGGCGTCGAGAACATGCTGTACATGTCCTCGCAGGCGACCTCCGACGGCACGCTGGCATTGACCGTCACCTTCAAGGTCGGTACCAACGTCGAACAGGCGGAAACCCAGGTGCAGAACCGTGTACAGCGTGCGCTGCCGCGTCTGCCGGAAGAAGTGCGCCAGATCGGCGTCACCGCGGTGAAATCCTCGCCCAACCTGACCATGGTGGTGCACCTGTCCTCGCCGAACGGCCGCTATGACGACGTCTACCTGCGCAACTACGGCCTGCTCAATGTGAAGGACCAGCTGTCGCGCATTGCCGGCATGGGAGAAATCCAGCTGTTCGGCGCCGGCGACTATGCCATGCGCGTGTGGCTCGATCCGCAGAAGGTGGCACAGCGCAACATGACTGCCGGCGATGTGGTAGCCGCCATCCGCGAACAGAACATGCAGGTCGCCGCCGGCGTGATCGGCGCCGCGCCGTCGAAGAATGCGGAGTTCCAGCTCACCGTAAATACCCAGGGCCGCCTGCAGTCGGAAGAAGAATTCGGCAACATCATCGTGCGCACCGGCACCGACGGTTCTGTCACGCTGCTGAAGGATGTCGCCCGCATCGAACTCGGCGCCACCGACTATGCGCTGCGCTCACTGCTGAACAACAAGAATGCGGCGGCGCTCGGTATCTTCGAAGCGCCTGGCGCGAATGCGCTGCAACTGTCGTCCGACGTGCGCGCCAAGATGGAAGAACTGAAGCAGGACTTCCCGGAAGGCGTGGAATACAGCGTGATCTACGACCCGACGCAGTTCGTGCGCGAATCGATCAACGCGGTGATCAAGACCCTGCTGGAAGCGGTGGCACTGGTGGTGCTGGTGGTGATCGTGTTCCTGCAGACCTGGCGCGCCTCCATCATCCCGCTGGTGGCGGTGCCGGTGTCCATCGTCGGTTCGCTCGCGGTGTTGCTGCTGTTCGGTTTCTCAATCAATACGCTGACGCTGTTCGGACTGGTGCTGTCGATCGGTATCGTCGTCGATGACGCCATCGTGGTGGTGGAAAACGTCGAACGCAATATCCAGTCCGGCCTGTCGCCGCGCAATGCGACGGTGCAGGCGATGAAGGAAGTCAGCGGCCCGATCATCGCGATCGCGCTGGTGCTGTGCGCGGTGTTCGTGCCGATCGCTTTCGTCTCCGGTTTGTCCGGCCAGTTTTATCGCCAGTTCGCGCTGACGATTGCGATCTCGACCGTGATTTCCGCGTTCAATTCGCTGACCCTGTCGCCCGCTCTGGCTGCCACGCTGCTGAAGCCGCACGATGCGCCGAAGGATGCGCTGACGCGCGGCATGGACAAGGTGTTCGGCCGCTTCTTCGACTGGTTCAACCGCGTGTTTTCGCGTGGTTCGCATCGCTACGAAACCGGCGTGAAAGGCGTGCTGGGCCACAAGACGACGGCACTCGGCGTGTACGTATTGCTGGCGATCGCGGCAGTATTCGTGTTCAAGTCGGTGCCTAGCGGCTTCGTTCCGGGACAGGACAAGCAATACCTGGTCGGCTTTGCGCAACTGCCGGATGCGGCTTCGCTGGACCGTACCGATGCGGTGATCCGCCGCATGTCGGATATCGCCAAGTCGGTGCCCGGCGTGGAAAACTCGGTGGCCTTTCCCGGCCTGTCGATCAACGGCTTCACCAATGCGCCGAACGCCGGCATCGTGTTCGTCACCCTGAAACCGTTTTCCGAGCGCACCTCACCGGAGCTGTCGGGCGCGGCGATTGCCCAGCAGGTCAATGCCAAGCTGGGCGGCATCGAAGATGCGTTCATCATGATGTTCCCGCCGCCTCCGGTCAACGGCCTGGGCACCATCGGCGGTTTCAAGATGATGATCGAGGATCGCGGCAATCTCGGTTACGACAAGCTGTATGAAGCAACCCAGGCGCTGCAGATGAAGGCGTGGCAGACGCCGGAACTGGCGGGCGTGTTCTCCAGCTACCAGATCAACGTGCCGCAACTCTTCGCCGACATCGACCGCACCAAGGCCAAGCAGCTGGGCGTGCCGCTGACGACCATTTACCAGACGCTGCAGATCAATCTCGGCTCGCTGTACGTCAACGACTTCAACCAGTTCGGTCGCACCTACCAGGTGAAGGTGAAGGCGGATGCGCCCTTCCGTTCGCATGCGGAAGACATCGCGCAACTGAAGGTGCGCAACGACAAGGGCGAGATGATCCCGCTGTCCTCGCTGATGAAGGTCTCCGACAGCTACGGCCCGGACCGCGTGCAGCGCTATAACGCCTACATCTCGGCCGACATCAACGGCGGCGCCGCGCCCGGCGTATCGAGCGGACAGGCGCAGGCGGCGATGGAAAAGCTGGCGCAGGAAGTGCTGCCCAAGGGCATCACCTATGAATGGACGGACCTCACCTATCAGGAAATCCTGGCCGGCAACACCATGGTGATCGTGTTCCCGCTGTGCGTGCTGCTGGTGTTCCTGGTGCTGGCCGCGCAGTACGAAAGCTGGACCCTGCCGCTGGCCGTGATCCTGATCGTACCGATGTCGATCTTGTGCGCACTGCTGGGCGTGAAACTGACCGGCGGCGACAACAACATCTTCACGCAGATCGCCCTGTTCGTGCTGGTCGGGCTGGCGTCGAAGAACGCGATCCTGATCGTCGAGTTCGCCCGCGAGCTGGAACACCACGGTCGCACGGTAGTGCAAGCGGCGCTGGAAGCCTGCCGCCTGCGTCTGCGTCCGATCCTGATGACCTCGATTGCTTTCATCATGGGCGTGGTGCCGCTGGTGTTTTCCTCCGGCGCCGGTGCGGAAATGCGCCATGCGATGGGCGTCGCCGTGTTCTGGGGCATGCTGGGCGTCACGCTGTTCGGCCTGTTCCTGACGCCGGTGTTCTACGTGTTGTTGCGCAGCTTTGCCCAGCGCTTCGAAAAGCAGGTGCCGGCGCAGGAAGCCACGCCGGAAGGAATCGCGTGATGGCCTACAGGACAAAGAACATGAAGAAGATACTGAAAAAAACCGTAACACCGCTACTGGCGGCCATGATCCTGGCCGGTTGCGCGGCGCCCGCACTGCAGGCGCCGCAAGTGGAAATCCCGTCCGGCTACAAGGAAGCGGCCGTCGAAGGCCGCTGGAAAGCGGCGCAGCCGGCGGAAGCGCAAGCGCGCGGCGAAGGGTGGAAAGCGTTCAATGACTGCACGCTGGATCAGCTGATCACGGACGCCACCGCCGCCAATGCCAA
>DATLIB010000223.1:0-11770 GCA_035539595.1 Noviherbaspirillum sp. | reverse complement strand
CTGATAAGCCTTGCCGAGCGCATTTTCTTCAGTCCATGGATTCAAATAAGCGAAAATCCGCTCGCGCCGCCAGGGCGACAGCAAGATCACCATGCTGAAAATACCAACCAGCGTGGCGCCAATACCGCCGAACCAGATGCCATTGATACCGCCCAAAAACAAAATGCCCATCGCAATGCAGACAATCACGCCGAAGGCGCCTAGATCCGGCTCCAGCAGCAGCAACAAGCCGACGAAGCCGATTGCCACCGTCATCGGCATGAAGCCCTTGGTCAACTTGTGCATGACCTGCTGCTTGCGCACCGTATAGTCGGCCGCATACAGCACGACGAACAGCTTCATCAATTCGGAAGGCTGCAGGTTGAACACCTTGAACGACAGCCAGCGTCGTGCACCGTTGACACCTTTGCCGATACCCGGAATCAGCACCAGCACCAGCAATACGATGGTGGCCACGAAAAGATAAGGCGCCAACCGCTGCCAGGTTTCGATACGAATGCGGAAAGCCAGCAGTCCTGCGACCAGCGCAGCGCTGATGAAAATGGCCTGCCTGAACAGAAAATGCGAATTCTTGTAGTTTGCGTACTTCGGCGAGTCCGGCAGCGCAATCGATGCGGAATAGACCATCACCATCCCGAACAGCATCAGCAGCAAGACCACCCAGACCAAGGGTTGATCGTATTCCATCATCTTGGAACGCTGCCCGTCGCCGCGCAGCGATGCCGACGGCAGGGAGGAAAGAAAGGACGGCACGGCAAATATCATGCGATCACCTCGCCGCGCGCCAATCCGATGTCGCGCACCGCGTCGACGAACACCTGGGCACGATGCCCATAGTTGCGGAACATATCGAAACTGGCGCAAGCCGGCGACAGCAAAACGGCATCGCCGCTGTGTGCCAGTTCGGATGCTGTTGAAACAGCCGCTTCCAGCGTGTCGCAATCGATCAACTGGACGCCGGCAGCTTCAGCGGCAGCGCGGATAGCAGGCGCATCCTTGCCGATCAGGAGGACTGCACGCGCATACTTGGCAATCGGCTCCGCTAGCGGCGAAAAATCCTGCCCCTTGCCATCGCCGCCGGCAATCAGCACGAGACGGCTCGATCCGCGCTGATTGAGGCCAAGACCGTTCAGGGCAGCGACGGTCGCGCCGACATTGGTGCCCTTGCTGTCATCGTAATAATCCACGCCGCCGATGTTGGCGACCAGTTCCACGCGATGGGGCTCGCCGCGGTAATCGCGCAGGCCGTGCAACAGCGGTGCTAGCGGCAAACCGATAGCGCGGCATAACGCCAGTGCGGCTAGCGCGTTAAGCGCGTTGTGCTGGCCGCGCACTTTGAGCGCGTCCGCCGGCATAAGGTGGGTAACGACGCTCGGCAACGCTGTGTCGTCCTTCTTGCGGCGACGTTTTTCACCCTCTTCGGCGGCAACTGCCAGCGACAGCCATTGAATACCGTTTTCATCGACCAAACCGAGGCTGTCCGCGCGTTCAGGCTCATCCGCGCCGAAACTGATATTGACGCCAAGCGGCGCCGCCATCTGCATGACGCGCGGATCGTCGCGGTTCAGCACGCGAACGGTATTGCTGCCGAAAATGCGCGCCTTGTCCGCCGCATAGGCATCCATGTTGCCGTGCCAGTCGAGATGGTCTTGCGTGATATTGAGCACGGTAGCGACATCGGCCTGCAGGCTAGACGTGGTATGCAGCTGGAAGCTGGACAATTCCAGCACCCATACCTGCGGCAAATCGCCGTTATCCAGTGCAGTGCGTAACACGTCCAACGCAGCCGGGCTGATATTGCCCGCAACCTGCGTCTTGAGACCGGCACGTCGGCACAGCGAACCGGTCAAACTGGTGACCGTGGTTTTGCCGTTGGTTCCGGTGATGGCGATCAATTTCGGCACATAGGTGCGCTCGGTGCGCAACGCCGCCAGCGCCTGCGCGAACAATTCTATTTCACCCCATAGCGGAATCTGCCGTGCCTGCGCGGCGGGGACAATGTCGGCCAGCTCACGACCAGGCGCCAGACCGGGGCTGACCGCAATGAAATCAATACCGTCCAGCAGGCTGGCAGTGAATGGGCCATCGACAAATTCAGCATCCGGCACGGCCGCGTGCAACGCCGGCAGGCGCTCCGGCGTCGTGCGCGTATCGGCAACGCGCAACGCTGCCCCGCAGCGCGCCAGCCAATGCGACATTGCCAAGCCAGATTCCCCGAGGCCGAGCACAAGCACGCGCTGGCCTTGGTAATACCTGCCATCGCCCGCGCTATTGTCCACGCCGTTGTCCACGCAATCGCCCATTAACGCAGTTTCAAAGTAGACAGTCCGAACAGCACCAACATCATCGTGATGATCCAGAAACGCACCACGACCTTGGTCTCTTTCCAACCTTTTTGCTCGAAGTGATGATGCAGCGGCGCCATCAGCAGCACACGACGCCCAACCCCGTATCGCTTCTTCGTATATTTGAAGTAACCGACTTGCAGCATGACCGACAAGGTCTCGACCACGAAGATGCCGCCCATGATGAACAGCACGATCTCCTGACGCACAATGACGGCGATGGTACCGAGCGCACCGCCCAAGGCCAGAGCGCCAACATCGCCCATGAATACCTGTGCCGGATGCGCGTTAAACCATAGGAAAGCCAACCCCGCTCCCGCCATCGCACCGCAGAAAATCAGCAGCTCTGCCGCGCCGGGGATATAGGGGATGAACAGGTATTTGGAATACAACACGCTGCCGGTCAGGTAAGCGATCAAGCCGAGTGCGGAGCCCACCATCACGGTCGGCATGATGGCCAGGCCGTCGAGACCATCGGTCAAGTTGACGGCATTGCTGGTGCCGACGATGACGAAGTAAGTCAAGGCGATGAAGCCCCACACGCCGAGCGGATAGCTGATGGTTTTGAAGAACGGCACGATCAGGTCGGCCTTCGGCGGCAGATCGAGATTGAAGCCCGAGGTCACCCATGCCAGGAACAACTCCAACACTTCGGTGTTGGTCGGTGCCGACACGGAAAATGCCAAGTAGATCGCCGCAGTGATGCCGATCAGCGATTGCCAAAAATACTTCTCCCGGGACGACATGCCTTCCGGATTTTTGTACACCACCTTGCGGTAGTCATCCACCCAGCCGATCGCACCATAGCCAAGGGTCACCACCAGCACCACCCACACGAAGCGGTTGCTCCAGTCGGACCACAGCAGTGTCGAAATGCCGATGGCAAGCAGGATCAACGCGCCGCCCATGGTCGGTGTGCCCGACTTGATCAGATGCGTTTGCGGGCCGTCGGTGCGCACCGCCTGACCAACCTTCAGCCGGGTCAGCATGCGAATCATCGCCGGGCCGGCGAGGAGGCCGATTGCAAGCGCGGTAAGCGTGGCGAACACGGCACGGAAGGTGATGAAATTGAACACCCGCAGTGGGCCCAACTCTTGCTGAAAATATTGTGCGAGCCAAAGCAGCATATTAGTGCGATCCCTGTCCTTGATCTTGTGTTTGATTGACGAGGTGCTGGACCACACGCTCCATCTTCATGAAGCGCGAGCCCTTCACCAACGCCGTCGTATCGGCGGTAATCAGCGTCTCGCTTGCCTGCTTGATCGCATCGATATGGTCAAAATGCTGCGCCCGTGCGCCGAACGCTTCGCTCGCATGCTGCGCCAGTTCGCCCAGCGTCAACAGATGTTCGATGCCACGGTCGCGCGCGTATGCCCCAATCTCTGCATGAAACTGCGGCCCTTGATCGCCCACTTCTCCCATGTCGCCAAGCACCAGCACATGCGGCGCCGGCGCCTTCGACAACACGTCGATTGCCGCCCGCACCGAATCCGGATTGGCGTTATAGGTATCGTCGATCACCCGCGCGCCACTCCTCGCTGTCTTGCGCTGCAGGCGACCGTTGACCGGCGCAAATACCTCCAGTCCGCGTATGACCGCGTCCTCGGACACGCCAATCGCCAGTGCGCATGCTGTTGCCGCTAAAGCATTGCGCACGTTATGGACGCCTGCTGCAGAAAGCTTGACCTGAAAATGTTTCCCACCGGCAGTAATGGACAAGTCACTGCCGAAATCGTTCACCTGGAATGTGCAAGTCACATCGGCGTCTGGCGATAAGCCGAAAGTCATCTTTTTGCGTTGGCCCGCATAGGTGTACCAAACATTGGCAAAAGGATCATCGGCCGGGAACACAGCGATACCGTCAGTACCGAGTCCGCTGATCACGCCGCCGTTTTCCTTGGCGACGGCTTCCACGCTCTCCATGAATTCCAGATGTTCGCGCTGCGCGTTGTTCACCAAGGCGACGGTGGGCTGCGCAATGGCAGCCAGGGTAGCGATTTCTCCGGGGTGATTCATGCCCAGCTCGATCACGGCCGCCTTGCACGATGCATCCAGGCGAAACACTGTCAGCGGAACGCCAATATCGTTGTTGAGGTTGCCACGCGTTGCCAGGCATTGCCCGCTACCGAAGGCAGCCGCGAGAATGGAGGCAATCATCTCCTTGACCGTCGTCTTGCCATTGCTGCCGGTAACGCCGATGACCGGCAACGCAAACTGTTTACGCCAACCGCAAGCCATCTGGCGCAAGGCAATACGCGTATCCGGCACTACGAGCGCCGGCACCGTCAATCCGTCCGGCACGCGTTCCACCACCACGGCGGCGACACCCTTTGCCGCAACCTCATTTAAAAAATCATGGGCGTCGAAGTGCTCGCCGCGCAAGGCCACAAACAGATTGCCAGCCGCCACATTCCGGCTGTCGGTCGAAACGCCGTCAAATGCGGCATCGGCCGTGACCACGGCCTGCGAGACCCATGACTGCAGGGCAGCCAATGACGATTTCATTAATTCGCCCCCTTCATGGTTGCCCTTGCAGCCAGCGCGAGAGCGGCATGGTCTGCATCCAAAAACGGCAATTTTTTGCCCTTGATTTCTTGATACGGCTCATGGCCTTTGCCGGCCAACAGCACCACGTCGCTCTTGCCTGCATGCCGCACCGCCCACAGGATCGCCCCAGCGCGATCCTCGACCACATGCGGTGCATTGCTTGCCAGACGCTCGGCATCCATGCCGGCAACGATTTGTTTCAGGATGGCAGCCGGCTCTTCGCTGCGTGGATTGTCGCTGGTGACGATGACATGGTCGGCCGCTTGCGATACCGCTCCCATTTGCGGACGCTTGCCCGCATCACGGTCGCCACCGCAGCCAAACACGCACCACAGGCGGCCGTGACGCTGCTGCGCGACTTGGCGCAAGGTGGTCAGTGTTTTTTCCAGCGCGTCCGGCGTGTGGGCATAGTCGATCACCACCAAAGGCGCGTCCTGACCGCCGAGTTGCTGCATGCGGCCGGGTACAGGCAGAAGCGCCTCGAGTGCGTCGACCGCCGAGCGCCCATCCACGCCCTTGGCGAGCAATACGCCGAGCAATCCGAGCACGTTGCTGACATTGAATTGACCGATCAACTGGGTTTTGACGGCGCTCGTCCCGAACGGCGCATCCAGCCGGAAAGCGGTGCCGCCCTGGCTGCTGCGAATATCGGTGGCGCGCAACATGGCAATACCCGGCACCTGGCGCTCGGTGACGGTATAGCCGGTCACCGGCAATGTCGGATTCTGCTGCTGCAAGTGCTGTACCAAGCGCAATCCCATGTCGTCGTCGAGATTGATGACCGCATGCTGCAAGTGCGGCCAATCGAACAAGGTCTTCTTGGCGGCTTCATACGCTTCCATGCCACCGTGATAATCCAGATGGTCGCGCGTGAAGTTGGTAAATAAGGCAACGTCGAAATGCATGCCGTTCAAGCGTCCCTGATCGAGTCCGATCGACGATGCTTCGATCGCCAGTGCCTGTGCGCCGGCATTGCGCAGTTGGGCCAGCTTGCGTTGCAGGACCACCGCTTCGGGGGTGGTATAGCCGGTAGTGCTGAAACCGGCATGCTCGCCGCGCCGGAACAGGCCGACGCCAAACGTGCCGATAACCGCCGTGGGCTGCCCCAGGCGGGACAGCGCCTTGCCCAGCCATTGGGTGCAGGAGGTTTTGCCATTGGTGCCAGTCACCGCTACGGTAAACATCGTTGCATCAGGCTGATCGTAATAAGCGCTGGCGATCGGACCAGCCAGCTGCTTCAGACCGGCCACCGCCAAGTGCGGCACCGTCCACTCGGCATTCCAGGAGAAATCGGCCGCTTCATGCACGACGGCCTTCGCACCTGCTTCGATGGCTGCTGCGATATAAGCACGTCCGTCTACCATGTCGCCCGGATAGGCAAAGAAAACGTCGCCGTTGGCGGTACTGCGCGAATCGGACGACAACTGCGCCTTTGGCGCTGTCGCACGCAGCCACGCGAGTATCTCGGTCAATGTCGAAGCTGCTGTCATTACATGCTCTCCTCGACGGGATTGGCGGGCACGATGATGTCAGTCACCGTGGAATCGGGCGTCACATTCAGCGCCCGTAACGCACTGGCCGTGACGGCAGAAAATATCGGCGCAGCCACCTGGCCGCCATAGTGGACGCCGTTGGATGGCTCGTCGACCATGACGGCAACGATGATGCGCGGATCGGATACCGGTGCAAAGCCAACGAAAGACGATACATATTTATTGGCGTATTGGCCGCCGACCAGTTTGTGCGAGGTACCGGTTTTGCCTCCCACCCGATACCCCGGGACTTGCGCCTTTGGCGCCGTTCCCTCCGGACCGGCTGCCATTTCCAGCATCGTCCGCAACTCGCGCGCGGTCTTCTCGGAAATCACGCGCCGGCTGATCGGCTGGTCGCCTGCCTTCTGCAGCGTCAAGGGAATCATGTCGCCATCGCGCGCAAAAATCATGTAGGACTGCGCCACCTGGATCAGGGAAGTCGAAATACCGTGACCGTAACTCATGGTCGCTTGCTCGATTGGCTTCCAGGATTTATAAGGGCGAACGCGGCCGGCCACAGCGCCCGGGAATCCGATCTTCGGTTGCTGTCCGAAGCCCACCGTTGTAAACATGTCCCACATCTGCTGCGGCTGCATCTGCAGCGCCAATTTGGTGGTGCCGACGTTGGAAGATTTCTCCAGAACCTGAGCGACGGTTAACAAACCGTGCGCGTGTGCATCGCCGATTGTCGCCCGACCGATGGTGATGCGGCCCGGTGCGGTCTGGATCTGTGTATTCGGTGTTACCAGGCGATTCTCCAGCGCCAGAGCGATGGTGAACGGCTTCAGTGTCGAACCCGGCTCGAAGGTGTCAGTTATCACGCGATTGCGCAATTGCGCGCCCGTCAGGCGGGCGCGGTCGTTAGGGTTATAGGTGGGCAGGTTCACCAGCGCCAACACTTCTCCGGTTTTCACATCCAGCACGACGATGGCTGCCGCTTTTGCCTTGTGCTGTTCCACCGCCTCTTTCAGATTGGAGTAGGCGATGTACTGAATCTTGCGGTCAATCGATAGCGCGAGATCCTTGCCGTCATGCGGAAGGCGTACCGATTCGATATCTTCCACGATACGCCCCAGACGGTCCTTGATGACCCGGCGGCTGCCGTATACGCCGGCCAGATTCTTTTGGAAGGCGAGTTCCATGCCCTCCTGGCCGACATCCTCGACATTGGTAAAGCCAACCACGTGCGCCATCACCTCGCCGTCCGGGTAATAACGCTTGTATTCACGGCGCGTGCCGATGCCGGGAACATTCAAGGCGCCGATCTTATCGGTGACATCTTGCTCGACCTGCCGCTTCAGATAGACAAAACTGCGATCAACGTTCAGCTTTTTGCGCAAATCGCGCTCGTTCATGTCGAGCAGTTGCGCCAACGCGCCAATTTTTTCCGACGGTGCTTCCAGTACGTCATCGGGAATCGCCCAGACAGCCTTGACCGGCAGCGAGGATGCCAACACCTGGCCGTTGCGGTCGGTGATCTTGCCACGCGTGGCTGGCAGTTCGAGTGTGCGCGTATAGCGCGATGCGCCCTGCTTTTGCAGGAATTCAGTGGAAATGCCTTGCAGCCAGAGCGCACGGCCGGCCAATGCAGCGAAAGCAGCGAACAGCACAAACAAGACGACGCGCGAACGCCACACCGGCAGCTTGACTGCCAGTACCGGGCTGGCGCTGAACTGGACGCCCTTGCCGGCAGCAGTGCGGGATGCGGCGCGCATCAGTTTTGCCCCATCGTCAGGTACTGCGTGCGTTCCGGTGTCACCGATACCATGCGCAAGGCTTGCCGGGCAGTAGCTTCAATCCGGGCATGCTTAGCCAGAGTGGATTGGTCGAGCTGCAGTTGCGCCCATTCGATTTCGAGTTGTTTTGCCGCGGCCTGTGCGCGTTCGAGTTCGATGAACAGGCGGCGCGACTGATACTGCGCATTGACTAGCGACAGCGCGCATAACACCAGTGCGACGGTCAGCATCAGAGCAAGGCGCCCGCTCATTTCATTGCTCCGGTGGCAGCGGTACGCTCAGCCACGCGCATGATTGCCGAACGGGAACGCGGATTGGCGGCAACTTCGGCCGCGGACGGTTTCACCTTCGCGATCAGCTTCAATTCCGGCTGCGGCAGATCTACCGCACGAATCGGCAGGCGACGGTCTGGCTGCGGCGCATTGGCTTTTGCAGCCATGAAACGCTTGACGATGCGATCTTCCAATGAATGAAAGCTGATCACAACCAGTCTCCCGTGCGGAGTAAATTTTTCCAATGCGGCGTTCAGACCTACTTCAATGTCCTCAAGCTCTTTATTGATGTAAATCCGGATAGCTTGAAATGTGCGAGTGGCCGGATCTTTGCCTTTCTCGCGGGTTTTGACGGCGTGTGCCACGATCTCGGCAAGCTGTCGTGTGCTTGAAATTGGCTGGATTGCCCGGCGAGCAACAATCGCCTTTGCAATCTGAAAAGCAAACCGTTCTTCCCCATAATCTCGTATCACCTTTTCTATTGTCTGTTCCGCCTCGGTTGCGAGCCACTCCGCTGCCGATATCCCGCGCGTAGGGTCCATGCGCATGTCGAGCGGACCATCCAGTCGAAAACTAAAACCCCGCGCCGCTTCATCCACCTGCGGCGACGAGATCCCCAAGTCCAGCAAAATGCCATCGACCCGCGTCGCACTGCGTGACGCCAGCGCTTCGCCCATGGTGGCAAAACTGTCGTGCACGATCTCGAAACGCGCATCGCCAATCGCCGCTGCGGTCGCGACCGCCTGCGGATCCTTGTCAAAAGCGATCAGACGGCCCTGCGGCCCCAGACGCTCCAGAATCCGTCGGCTATGACCGCCACGCCCAAAGGTACCGTCGACGTACACGCCATTGGCGCGTGCACCGTCGATCGCCAGCGCATCGACCGCCTCCTCCAGCAGCACTGTCCGATGCTGCGATTCCGACACCGCTTTTTCACTCATTGCGGGCCGTTAAAACGAAAAATCACTCAACACGTCGGGCATGCCGTTCGCAACGGCCTGCGCTTCGCTTTCGGCCAGCTTGTCGGCATCCCATATTTCGAAATGACTCCCCATTCCCAATAACATTACGTCACGCGTAAGGCCGACGGCCGAACGCAATTCGGGAGCAATCAAAATACGTCCCGCGGAATCCATGTCGACATCGGATGCATTGCCCAGAAAAATACGTTGCCAGGCACGCGCCGACATGGGCCATGCAGCGATCTGTTCGCGGTGGTTTTCCCATACCGGGCGCGGGAAAAACAATAGGCAACCATGCGGGTGCTTGGTCAGCGTCACGCGGCCTTCGCACTGAAGCGACAAGGCGTCACGATGCTTGGCCGGAATTGTCATCCGTCCTTTTGCATCCAGACTCAATGCTGACGCGCCTTGAAACACCCTGATTACCCTTGTGGTTGTCGTTTTTTTAGCTGTGATCGTGAATCGTGATTACCGGGAATTTTTAGATTTTTTCCCACAAAAATACACTTTTTCACACTGCCGCCCACTTTAGAGGATGGTTAATTTGCGGTCAAGTAATATTCAGGGGAAAGAATTTGATTTTCTTCAATGTAGTCAATGACTTAGCGCGTTTCATTCAAGCAATTCAAACATCAAATTCTCAAACAAATTAGGCACTTATCGCACATAGTGAAAGTGAGACATGAGTTCTACACATGTTTTTTTACTGCAAACAGGAGCGGCAATGTCTGCCGATTGGTCCCGAAAAAGCAGCAAACTGTTGAGAACGTGAAAGAAAATGCCTTCAACAAACCAAGATTTGTTGGCGCAAGGCAACAAATGATTGAGCCGGGAAATCGCTTTTTGTGATTCTTCCCTGCATTACAGGGAGGCAGCCAGATATCCGCCAGACGGAAAAAGACGTGATTTCATGTCACGTTTTAGGCTGGGATTGGTATAACGCCTGTTTCGCCATAAAAAAAGGCGCTGAAACGATTCAGCGCCTTTCCGTTGAAAGCCGGTCCTATGTAGGCGAGCGGCTAGTTCTCTTGGTCCCCCACCAAGGCGGCCGGCCCATGATTCGCATCATTGGCGGAACCGGCGTTCATTATTTGCGGAACGCTCTTGCTACCCAGCACACGCTTACTGAAAAACGCTTGAATTCCAGGCTTTAAGTCATGCACATGTTCGAACTCCAAGTACGTGATGTCGCACAGATTTTCAAGCTCTTTCAACAAGGTAGTTTTGACCGGTGCTTGCTTCCAAACGAGGAACAAGATCGGTGTACGCCGCCCTTTGAAAATGTGATAAGCCAATTCAAAGGCGCTGCTTTCGCTCATGCCAACTCGAATATTGACGACTGCGTCAGCCTGGTCAAGCAAGGTCAGCCGGTGGTCCCTGAAATTTTGGGGGGTGAACGGCAAACTGGTTTTCAGCTCAAACGATTTCTTGAACGTCGCTGCACTTTCGGCTTGCCCCCCTGTCAAGTAATTAAAGTTATAGGGGAAGCCGTTTATACCGTCTATCAACTGCAGGACCTGCGCAATGATGTCCTGCTCCTGCTGGCCTGACTCGGTGAACGGCTGTCGAATAAACAAATTGATGCGACTTGCCGCAACATCCGGGGTCGATACTGCGCTTTCGCCTTCTGGCATGCCACGTGTGACGAGCTTCATCTGCGCTGCCACATCCTTCGCTAGATGAGAAACATCCTTTTCTTCAGGCGTAAACCGCCCGCCGGGGATCAATGCGCTCACGTCATGTTTTTCCACAGGCGACATCGTTTTGTATAGATCGCGCAAGGAGTACAAATCGTACGTATCCATATGACGTATAGCCGCGATCGTCGCTTGCGCACCGCGCAGCGTGGTGCAAAAGGGAGCGCGTGCCGCCAATGCCGCAAGACGGATTCCGCGAGAGTCTGTGATTGAGGCGCGCTTCTCATCCACAGTCATGATCACCAGCGTAATTTCCTTTCTGGCAATCATGTTGACGATGCAAGGAAACCCATTCACCAACTCCTCGGCCGCTACCACGTCGATACCAGCGTTGCTGATGACCTTTGCGGTGGCCTTGCTAACGACCAGCGAGAAGCCGAGATCGACGAGGTCTTTTGCCATTTGTGCGACGTAAGGCTTGTCGCTGTTTTTGACGCTCAAGAAGACCTTGCCGGACTTGGGCAATTTGACGCCGGCGCCCAATTGCGACTTGACGAAGGCTTCGCCGAAGGTCTTGCCCACGCCCATGACTTCCCCAGTGGACTTCATTTCCGGGCCGAGGATGGTATCGACGCCCGGGAACTTATTGAACGGGAACACCGCTTCCTTGACGCTGTAGTACGGCGGCACCACTTCCTGCCCGATGCCCTGGCTGTCGAGCGATTGCCCGACCATGCAG
>DATLIB010000222.1:0-4335 GCA_035539595.1 Noviherbaspirillum sp. | reverse complement strand
CATCCTGAAAAAACATGGTTTGTTCCCGCCGAAAAAAGCGACCGAGAACAAGACGCCGCTCATCATCGGAACGGTCAACAATCCGGACATGGACGTGATGCGAAAATTATCGAAGGAATTCGAAAAACAGCATCCCAACATCGAACTGGAGTGGCGGGTTCTTGATGAGAACACCTTGCGCCTGCGCCTGCTCAGCGACTTGGCCATTTCCGACGGTCAGTTCGACATCATGACGATCGGCACCTATGAAACACCGATCTGGGCAAAACGAGGATGGCTTCTTCCTTTGACCCCGCCCCCCGCTTACGATGTCAACGACCTTCTACCGTCGGTGCGTGCCAGTCTTTCCCATAACGGTCAGCTTTTCGCTTTGCCGTTTTACGCGGAAAGCTCGATGACCTTCTATCGCAAGGATTTGTTCGACAAGGCGGGCATCACCATGCCCAAGCAACCCCGTTACGACGAAATCTTGCAGTTTGCTTCCCGCATCCACAATCCGGCCGGCGGTATCTATGGCGTCTGCCTGCGCGGCAAGCCGGGATGGGGAGAAAACATGAGTTATATCAGCACGCTGGTCAACACCCATGGAGGACGCTGGTTCGATGAAAAATGGCAGCCGGAGATGACTTCGCCCGCTTGGGAAAAGGCCGTCACTTTTTACAAGGACATACTTACCCGCTACGGTCCGCCCCATCCTGAGCGCAACGGCTTCAACGAAAACCTGAAGCTGTTTTCCGAAGGACATTGCGGGATGTGGATCGATGCAACCGTAGCAGCCGGTGTGCTCTTCGACCCCAAACAATCAACAGTGGCGGCGCAAGTCGGTTATGTTGCAGCGCCGGTGGCTGTAACCAAAAAAGGCAGTGCCTGGTTATGGGGATGGGCCTTGGCGATTCCGGATTCTTCCCTCCATAAAAAAGAAGCCGTGGAGTTTATTTCATGGGCAACATCGAAAGGCTATATCCAGCGTGTGGCAAAAACGCAGGGGTGGATTGCGGTTCCGCCGGGGACGCGCAAATCGACCTATGAAAATGTGCATTACCTGAAAGCCGCGCCATTTGCAGGATTCGTCCTGGATGCGATTCAACATGCGGATGTCAAGGATTCCACATTGAAACCAAAACCCTATCTTGGCATCCAGTATGTCGGCATTCCCGAGTTCCCGGCAATCGGCAATCACGTCGGCCTTGAGATTGCGAAGGCACTCAGGGCCGAGCAATCCGTGAAAGAAGCGCTGAACAACTCGGACACAAAGGTATTGGAGCAAATGAGAAGTTTCGGGTATATCAAGTAACTTGTTCGTTCCGAGGAGGCGGCTGCATGCTGCATGTCGATTTTGGCGGCAGCATCACAATGGTGAGCCAAAATGTTTCGATGGTTCTTACCACGTTGGTAAATTGAAGAAAATCAACCGGTTTGGAGATGTAGCAGTTCGCGTGGAGGTCGTAGGCTTTGAGAATATCTTCCTCAGCTTTGGACGTGGTCAGAATCACGACCGGAATTGTTTTAAGCGATTCGTCTCCCTTGATTTCTGCCAGCACCTCGCGGCCATTCTTTTTAGGAAGATTGAGGTCCAATAGAATCAAATCCGGCCGAGGCGCTTGTTGGTAGGCGCCTCTTTGATAGAGGAAATCCAGCGCATCCACCCCGTTCTCAACGACATGGAGGCGGTTGATCATTTTGGCATCCTTCAGCGCTTCCATTGTGAGCCGCACATCGCCAGGATTGTCTTCCACCAAGAGTATGTCGATCGGGCAGACCGTTTGCAGGGTATTCACGCTTTAATCCTCCTCCTCGCCCGCTGCTGACGACACGCCAAACACCCAGGCTAGCGCGACGCCGGCCGCAAGCGCATTGCGTCTTTGCACCAGTGGGCTGTCCTTGAATATGGCGCCCGCCAAGTTGTCGTAGCGTAGAAACGCACCCACCCAGTAGCGCGGAAAGCGTTTCGATACCGTCGCGGTCAATTGTGTTCCGGCATAACCGCTGCCCGCCGCGTAAGCCGGACGGCCAGTCCTCTCTTCCTCTGGCTTCACCGAGTAGAAATAGCTGTTGTAATCGCGACTGCCATATAACGGTCCGCCCTGCACGCCCAGCTTCCAGCCGCCCCAGTGCGCAGGATCGCTGGTACGCAGATGCAGATTGGGTGAAAACAGCCAGCCGATATGTTGCGGCGACGACTCGACTGTCAATCCGGCACGTAGCGGCAGACGCAATTCGAGCATGGAGTGGTCGCTGGCGGACTGCCATAGCCGGAAGTTGGCAGTCGGCCCCAACTCGACCGTCGGCCTCAGGCGCGACATACCCTGCCGTGTCGGGTTGTGCTTCGTATCGGCTGCCAGAGCGACATTCAGACTCAAGTTAATGGCCAGGCGCTCGCGTCGAAAAAGTGCGGCGCGCACGCCGCTACGGTCAGCCTGCAAAATACTGCCCCGATAGACGAAATAGGGTGTCGGTAGCACATAAGTACTGCGCGTGTCGGCTCCACGGTAATCGGAAATGTTGAGCACACCAAGACCGGCCCCCAGCTCCCAGCGCGGCAAGGATCCGGCATGGCAGGAAATCGCCAGCCCATGCCACAGCAAAAAAAACGTCGCATGAACAAGTCGCTTCATGTGCCTACTTTTCGGTTCACAGGGATGCGGGAGAATGTTTTCCATGTACGTCTTTGTTTTGCTTCTTCCTTGCCAGCGCATCGTCCTGAAAAACGAAAGCCCGGTACCATTGCCGGTACCGGGCCTTACCTTCCGCATAGCGCGAAGGATTTGCTGGGAGTCGACAATAATCAACATTGCGACTCTTTGTAATCATGCGTCATCAGGTTGTTCCTCAGCATGATCTCTGCCCTTCGTCAGGGGCCATCAGTCTTCGTCTCATTTATACTGCGATGAGAGTACTGGCTGACTTAAGAATCACTGTAGTCTTCGAATCAGTAATTGCAAGGGTAGCGAAGCATTTTTTTGTGGTCGAATAAGCGAAAAGCCGTGCACAGTTTTCCATCCGACCAGAAGTAAGTAGGACTTACGCAAAATTGTCCCAGCAAGGCGTGTTGCCGCAGACAGTACATCTAGTACGACAAGGCAACACAACGCAGCTGGGGCGGTTTTGCGTAAGGCCTAACAAGTAAACACTAGCTGCCATACTGGGCCTATCCTTGTTATTAGCCAACGCCGCCGCCTCAGGAGAGGCAAAGGAGTGCTCCGATGAAAACATGCTTTCTGCTGCAAGCCGCAACTGCCATTCTCGCGCTGCTTCCGACAGTTGTTTTTTCCGAAGAACTACAGCCGCCATCCTCGCTTCCTCCGACAACGTCCACCGTGTACCGGCAAGTCATGCCGGACGGGCGCATCGTGTACTCCGACAAGCTGCTCAAGGGCGCAAGGATTGACCAGACGATCACCATCGATCCACCGATTAAAGGCAACCTGTGGTCGACTGAATCGGGGGCCAAACCGATAGTGGCGCCGCAGGTCGAGCGCACGCCGGTTACCCGCGTACCCTCCATCCCGACGCCCGGCCGGCGCAAGACAGCAGAAGAAGCAGAGAGCGATGTGATCCGGGCCGAGATGCTGCTGGAAGATGCGCGAAAAAGACAGGAGAGTGGAGTCGAGCCGCTGTCGGGTGAGCGTACCGGCATCGCTTCCGGTGGCTCGCGCCTCAATGCACACTATCATGAACGGCAAAAGACGCTGGCGCGGGAAGTTGCGGAAGCGGAAACCCTGCTGAACCGGGCACGTGCCGAACGAAAGGCGTTGCAGAGGGGGCGTTAATAAAACGGCCATGCACGCTATCGAAAGACCTGATAACTTATGGCTCCCTGTCCAATAAGGAGATTACGATGAACAAGCTGTTGGCTGTCCTGTTATTTTCCGTTTCATCCTTGGCGCTGGCGCATAACTGCCCCAACGAAATGAAAGCAATCGATGCCAAACTGGGCTCGGCATCGGGTCTCAGCGCCGAAAACATGAACAAGGTAAAGAATCTGCGGGCGGAAGGCGAAAAACTGCATAAGGAAGGCAAACACACTGAATCGATGCAGTCCTTGCAGGAGGCGAAAAAACTGCTCGGCATCTGATTACCGAACGGCTTTCGCTGCCGATAGCCACCGCCGGGTGGCTATTTTTTTGTTTTATTTTTAGATAATTAGGACTTACGCAACATTGTTCCAGCAAGGTGCGTTGCCGCAGACAGTACTCTAGTACGACAAGGCAACACAACGCGGCTGGGACGGTTTTGCGTAAGTCCGTAAGTCCTATAGATGTCGAAATACCGGTATAGTCCAATGCCGTCTTCAAGACACGCCCGTATGCATTTCATCCTCCGCCTTTTCTTCCT
>DATLIB010000221.1:0-4409 GCA_035539595.1 Noviherbaspirillum sp. | reverse complement strand
CATCTCGCTGCCAACGCCATTCAGGTGACCAGCGGCATGCAGCGCGTAGCAGGCCGGACCGTGCAACGCATCCGCTGGGTGACGCACCTGGACGTCAACCGGGACGATGTGGAAAAAGCCCTGCAGGCGGTGGCGACGTTCTGAGCGATGGAAAGCGCCGGCGGACGGCAAGGCGGCCACACCGCCATGCCGCTCAGCGCGGCACGGCTGTTTCGAGAGCAGGCGCGCCATCCACCTCTTCCAGCGCCAGCCGCGCCATGCGCAGCGCACCGTCGAACGACACGGCTGCCGCAATGAACAGATTGTTGTGGCAGAAAATCGCATCGGGGACGCCGGTCACCGCCGCCAGTTCGGCGCCTTGCAAGCCGGCCCACGCCGCCGGCAAATCCTCGCGCGAGTCGAAGGTATCCGCAGCAGCAGGGACCGTATGGAGCATGTAGCGTTGTTCAGCGGCATGGTGGCTGATCACGAACAGCACCTTCGGCATTTCGTTGCGCACCAGGGTTGCCCAAGGCAGTGCACCGTTTTCCAGGAGTAACACGCGGCCGTCTTCCAGTTGCGTCGACTGCCGCACCTGCGTGACCGCCAGCATGCCGCCCACCCGGTACCGGATCGCATTGATCAGAATATCCCGCATGAATTCCATGGCCCGGCGGAACTGCCGCAGCCGCAATGCATCGGCGGCAGCCGCACCACCCGCGTTCTGCTCGTCCAGCCAGTTGGGATTGAAACCGGAAACAACGGCGGACAAGCCGTAACTGCCGGGCGCATTTTTGGCGGCGCCGGTGTCGGACATGTCCAGGTATTGCACCAGATCACTATCGATGGCGCTGGCAATCTGCTGCGCCTGCTCGCCGGAAATCCGGTGCCCGGCAGACGTTTCGGCCAGCAGCGCCACGCAGCGCGCGCCATGTTCTTGCCATACCAGGCCGGCGCTGGCGTACACCACGCCGGACGGTCGCGCACCGTCAAACCCTTTCTGATGATGGTCGAAGCGGCCCGATTGCGGCTCCCAGATGCCGCCCACATCGACCGCGAAATCGGCCTGACGGATTTTTTCCTGATCGCGGGTGCGAATCAGTTCGCAACCGGGGAAGAGAATGTCCAGCACGGTCACGGCCCAGACATCGTCGGCGTGGAATTTTCCTGAGTGTGTTGCAATGAGCATGTCAAAACCTAAATAAAAAATTTGCCGCCTGCCGTTTTCCAGCAACGCGGCGTGTTATCCGGACACAGGTGGCGCAACCCGAGCCCGATGCATGTGCATGCGCGCCGTAATACAATGCCGGCCAACCGACACCTTGCCATCCGCCAGAAATGATTACCTTTTATCACAATCCGCGCTGTTCCAAGTCGCGCGAAGCCCTTGTACTCGTTGAACAATTCGCGGCGCACCGCCAACTCGCGCTCGACGTGGTGGAGTATCTCAAGAACCCGCCCACTGCCGCGCAACTGGCCACCCTCCAGCACCAGCTGGGTTGCGACCTGCGCGAGATGGTCCGCAGCAACGAAGAAGCGTACACGGCACTGGGACTGGCCCAAGCCGACGATGCCACCTTGCTGCAGGCAGTAGCAAACCATCCCCAATTGCTGCAACGCCCGATTGCGGTGTACCAAGGCCGTGCGGCCATCGGCAGACCGCCGGAACACATCCTCGCGCTGCTGAACGAAGCAGCCGCCTGAACGACAAACGGCCCTTACGATGACGGTCGTGCCGGCCGCATGCGCCACGCCGCAAAAACCGCCGAGGCGCAGAGCAAGGCGACCAGGAAAAAAGTTTCATTGAAGGCCCGCGTCTGGGCCTCGCCTTCTGTCGCGGAAAGGGCCTGGTGCACGGCGATGCGCCATTCCAGTACGATGCCGACCGCACTCACCCCAATCGCGCCCCCCAGCTGACGCACGAAATTGAGCATGCTGGCGCCCTGCGCGATCATGGCACGGTCGAGACCGCGCATCGTGCCGAGACTCAATGAGGGCAGCACGAACCCCAGTCCGATACGGCCGATGATGGCCCATGCCATCAAGGTGAAGTAGCTGGTCGTCCTGGATCCCGTCCCCATCAGGGCGAAAGACAGCGCCAGCAAGCTCAGACCGATCGACACCAGGATATGCGGTGAAAAGCGGTCCGCCAGTTTTCCGGTGACAAAGATGACCACTGCCAACACCACGCCAGCCGGCAGCAGCACCAAGCCCGCTTCCGAAGGTGCGTAATGCAAAGCCATCTGCATGTATACCGGGAGCAGATAAGTCGAGCCGAACAGGCCGGCACCGTAAATGAAGGCCACCACGGTACCCATGGCAAACTGCCGATAGCGGAACAGCGCCATGTCGATCAAGCCGTTTGTAGTGCGCATCTGGTACGCCACGAAAGCGGCCAGCGCAGCGATGCCTAGACTCAGTAAACTGGCCGCCTGCACCCCGTCGTCATGCAGGTGGACCATGCCGTTGAGCAGCGACGTGGTGCCGACCGTCGCCAGCAGCAAGCCTTTCCAGTCCAGCGCCCGGGCTTCGCCCATCATCGGCGAGTTGACTGCCAGTAACCGCCGCACCATCACCAGCACGACCAGGCAGAACGGCACCACCACAAAGAAGATCGAGCGCCAACCGAAGAGTTCCACCAGGAAGCCGCCGACGCTGGGACCAAGCGCCGGTGCCAGCACCACGCCGAAGCTGAAGATGCCCATCGCCTTGCCCTGCTCCCTGACGTCGAAGGCGCGCATCACGACGATGGCGGGAATCGGTTGCAGAATGCCGGCGGCCAAACCTTCGGCCACGCGCATCGACAGCAGCATCGGGTAATTCACGCTGAAGCCGCCGATCACGCCGCCAGCCAGCAACAGCAGGATGGCGCCGCGATAGGTACGGCGCAGGCCGTAGCGCAGCAACAGCCAGGGCGTGGTCAGCATCGACAGCGTCATGGCCAGCATGAAGCCGGCGGAAACCCACTGCGCCCGCTCCTGGCCGAGGACGAAATGCCGGCTGAGATCGGGCACGGCAACGTTGACAATGGTGGATGACAGGATCGACGCCATCGTGCCGATCATCACGGTCAGCAACACCATCCATTTGTAGCGCGCTCCGTAACGTTGCTGCAATTCTTCGAAGGTGGGATGCATGCGCGCTTACGCCGTCAGCAAGTCGGACAGTACCAGCTCACCGCTTCCGCGATGAGCAAAGCCAGCAACGCCCACACGACGGTAGAGCCAAATGGCAGGCATAGCGGCACGCCGCGCCAGGAAAACCGGACATCGCCCGGCAGGCGTCCGACGCGCAGCTTGTCGAGCCAAGGCAGCAAGGGATAAAAAACCAGCAGACCGATAAAAATGGCGGCAACCCAGCGGATCATGGCGTTTCCTTCAAGGCAGGAGTCGCCCAGCGGCCAGCACCAACAGTGAAAGCAGCAGCGTGGAGGCGAACGGCAAGGAAATCTTTCTGCCGAAGAGGGTGAAGCGCAGGTCGCCGGGCAAACGACCAATGCCGAGTTTTTCCAGCCACGGCAGCAGCGCCGTAAAGACGATCAGCGCGATAAAAATGGTGAGAAGCCAACGTATCATGTGCCGCCTTGCGAAAATGCCTGCTTTGTGTGATTTTTCGTGCCGCTTCGTGCCGCTTCGTGCCGTTATAAGCGGTGACTGCGGTCATGGCGAGCGAATCGCTCCGGCAAGACCGTATCCTTGCCCACCACCAGTACCTTGAACAATTCCCCCATTTCCGCCGGTGAGATCAGTTTTTGCACCGCATTCGCCTGCGGCAGATAGTGCAAGGGATCGGCAGGCGAGGTGCGCAGCAACAGGTCGCCCATACCGGCGTCGAGCAGAAAGGCCGCCTGGCTGGTATAGCCGAGCAGGTCCAGCCCCCCGTCGAGGGCGGCACGCGCCATCGCCGTGAAATCGACATGCGCCGTGACATCCTGCAGTCCCGGCAGGTAAAACGGGTCGGGATGGGCGTGATGGCGGTAATGGCACATCAAGGTACCTTGCGCGCGCTGGCCCAGGTAGTACTCGTGGGCGGGAAAACCATAGTCGAGCAGGACAGCCGCGCCGCCGCGTCCGGTGTCGGCATGGCCGGCTGTCAGCATGGCCGCCAGCGAACGCATGAAACCGCTCGCGACCGGATGCACTTCGGTCAGATATCCTTCCGGCAAGTCCTCCGCATCGGGAATCTGCGCGATCAGGCCGGCGTCACAGGGCCGGTCGCTGAACGCGAAACCGTGTTCAGCCAGCGCGACGCCCCGCTCCATCCAGCCTTGGCCGGTTTTCACGACCAGATTGACCGGCATGGCGTCGAGCACTTCATTCCCGACCACCACGCCGGAAAATGCCGTGGGGAAACTGTCCAGCCAGGTTACTTGTGGAAAATCGCGCAAGGTTTGTTCTTGTCTTGCACGCAACTCGCCCGAGACTTCGACG
>DATLIB010000220.1:0-22624 GCA_035539595.1 Noviherbaspirillum sp. | reverse complement strand
CCATATTTCGCGCTCGAGATTTTTTTCGCGGCAAAACAGGATCGCCTGGTTAGTCTCGCCCGCAACCAGCACGATGACCGCTTCCGGTTCGGTAAAGCCGGACAGGTAATAAAAATAGCTGTCGTGCCGGTACGGGTAGTCGGCATCGCGGTTGCGCATGACTTCCGGGGCGGTAGGGATGATGGCGACGCCACCACCTTTGGCTTGCATCTGCGCCATCAATGCCGCGCGTCGGGCTACATAAGATTTCATGTCGATTCCTTGCCGGTTCTGTTATCCGTTCAGTTGCGCCAGCCGTTCCGGCGTGCCGACGTCGGTCCAGGCGCCGTGATACACCTCGCCACCGACTTGGCCGCGCGCTGCGTAGTCGCGCAAAATCGGCGCGATTTGTGCGGATTGGCCAGCTTTCACCGAGTCGAATATCTCGGTACGGTAAACGCCGATGCCGGAAAAGGTGTAGCGCGGATCGCCGTCGTTGGCGATGGAAAAGCTGTTCAGCGCGAAGTCGCCCTTGGGGTGGTGGGTCGGATTTTTGACAAGGTAAAGCCAGGCGACATCGCGCTTGTCGTTGGGATGTGGAGCGCCCCACATGTCGTTGTCTTGCAAGGCTTCCTTGACTTGCTCGAAATTGAAATGCGGGCAGTAGATGTCACCGGCAATGGCGACGAAGGGCGCTTCACCCAGCAAGTGGCGGGCCTGCGCGACACCGCCCGCTGTTTCCAGCGCCATACCTTCCGCCGAGTAGGCGATGCGCGCGCCGAACCTGGCGCCGTCACCCAGCGCTGCTTCGATCATATGACCGAGGTGCGCATGGTTGATGACGATATCGGTAATGCCGGCACGCACCAGGTTCAAGATGTGCCACACGATCAGTGGCCGGCCGCGAACCTTCAGCAGCGGCTTCGGACAGTTATCGGTCAACGGGCGCATCCGCTCGCCGCGTCCTGCGGCAAAAATCATGGCTTTCATGCTTGGCTATTCTCGTACGTGTTCGAGCGTGTATGGGGATTTAAAAGGTATAGCCGACAGACGGCGCCTTGTCTTCCAGTTCATCCAGCAACCGGATCAGCGGTGCCAGTGCGTTATAGCGGCCAGCCGCCTTGCGTGTGTATTCCATTACCAGCGGCAGGTCTTTCAGGTAAGCATCCTTGCCGTCGCGGTGATAGAGGCGAGCAAAGATGCCGAGTACTTTCAGATGTCGCTGCAGACCCATGAATTCGAAATCGCGGTAGAACGCATCGATGTCGGGATTGACTGGCAGACCGGCGCGCTTGGCGCGCTCCCAGTAACGAATCGTCCAGTCCAGTACCATTTCCTCGTCCCACTGGACATAGGCGTCGCGCAACAGTGAAACCAGATCGTAGGTAATCGGGCCGTATACCGCATCCTGAAAATCAAGGATGCCTGGATTGCCTTGAGGCATGACCATCAGATTGCGCGAATGGTAGTCGCGATGTACATAGACCTGCGGTTGCGCCAGATTGTTCGCCAGTAGCGCATCGAAAATCTTGTGCAATGTTTCAGTCTGTTTGTCTGTCATCGTGACACCGAGGTGCTTGTTCACATACCACTCGGGAAACAGCATCAACTCGCGCTGCAGCAGCTCGCGATCGTATTCCGGCAGCACGTCCGGTTTGCTTTGCGCCTGGATCAACACCAGCGAATCGATCGCATCAAGATAGAGTTTGTGCGCGCTGTCATGGTTCAACTGATGCAGATAGGTCGTTGCTCCAAGGTCGGTCAGTAGCAGGAAGCCGCGTTCGACGTCCTGAGCCAACACCTTGGGTACGCTCGCGCCTGACTGGCCGAAGAGTTCGGCGACATGAATGAACGGCTTCACGTCTTCTTGCGGCGGCGGTGCATCCATCACGATATAGGTGTTGCCATCGGCAGCATCGACGCGGAAATAACGGCGGAAGCTGGCATCCGATGAGGCCGGCCTGATGGACTCAGGCAGTACTTGTTCGGCCGATATGGTCCCTAGCCACTCTTTCAGCTGGGTTAAACGGAGATCGGGGGAAATGTTTGAAGACATGAAACTACCTGGGCAAGCGTTTGAGGGGATGAGTTCCCATATAATAAGGGATTCAATTCAAAAAAGCGCCTGCCTAACTCCTCTTTTCATGAACCGGCTTCCCGCATTTCCCCCTTCACAACGTTTGCCGCGCCTGCTTGCCACTCTCCTGACCGTGGCCGTTGTGCCGGGATTTGCGTTGGCACAGGCAAGCGGGAAGCGCGGCACCGCGGACGAAAAAAATCTGCCGGCCACAATCAGCGCCGAGCAAATGACCGGCCGCCCGGATCGCGAAGTGGTGCTGGAGCGCGATGTCGAAATCGAGCGCGGTCCGACTACCATCAATGCAGATAAGGCAACCTATCGCGTAGTCGAAGATGAGGTGGAGGCAGTCGGCAATATCCGCATGCGACGGTTCGGCGATGTCTACACCGGCGACGAACTGAAGTTCAGGATGGAATCCAGCGAAGGCTACGTGCTCAATCCCACGTATCGACTGGAACGCAATAATGCGCAGGGCAAGGCCGATCGTATCGATTTCGAGGGAGAAGACCGCGCGACTGTATATGCCGGGTCGTATAGCACCTGCGAAGGCCCCAATCCCGACTGGTATCTGGAGTCGAGCAAACTGAATCTCGACGCCGAGCGCGACGAGGGGCTGGCGCACAGTACGCTGGTGTATTTCAAGGGCGTGCCGATACTGGCCGCGCCGGCAATGTCTTTCCCGCTTTCGGATGCACGCAAGTCAGGCGTGCTCCCGCCGACGATCGGTACCACTAACCGCGGTGGCCTGGAAATTACCCTGCCGTACTATTTCAATATCGCGCCCAATCGCGACCTCACGCTGTACCCAACGATCTATGCCCGGCGCGGGCTGCAATTGGGGGCCGATGCGCGCTATTTGGGTGAAAGCTATGTCGGCCAGACCAAGGTGGAAGTGCTGCCCGACGACCAGCAAACCAAGACCAATCGCTATGCTATTTCGTCCACGCATACGCAGGTGCTTGCGCCCGGCTTGAGCTATGCGTGGGATCTCAATACCGCGTCGGACGATGACTACCCGACCGATTTCTCGCGCACCATCACCGCCGCATCCCAGCGACTGCTGTTGCGCGACATGTCGTTGCGCTATGCGGGCAGTTTTTGGAATGCTGCTGCGCGTCTGTCGAATTATCAGGTGTTGCAGGATCTGGCTGCTCCTATCGTGCGTCCTTATGACCGTTTGCCGCAATTGACATTCAATGCAGGTCGTCAGGACGTGGGCGGGTTCGACTGGAACGTGGATTCGGAGTTGACGCATTTTTATCACCCGGAGCCACTTCTGCCCATGGGGACGCGCTTCTGGGTTAATCCGAAAGTGGCCTATCCAATTTATCGGCCCGGCTATTTCGTGACGCCGAAGCTGTCGCTGCATGCATCGAAATATCAACTTGATAGCACGCCCGGGAGCACATCCAATAGCTTGACGCGCGTCTTGCCGACGCTGTCTCTGGATAGCGGAATGGTGTTCGAGCGCGAGGCGCCGTTCTTCGGCAACAGCATGACGCAGACGCTGGAACCACGCTTGTTTTACGTATACACCCCCTACCGTGATCAGAGCGCATTTCCGATTTTCGATACGGCCGAGGCCGATCTCAGCTTTGCGCAACTGTTCAGCGAAAACCGCTTTATCGGCAACGATCGCATCAGTGACGCCAATCAGCTGACGGCGGCATTGATTTCCCGTTACATCGAGCCGAGCGGTGCCGAGCGCATGCGTTTTGCACTGGGACAGCGTTTTTATTTCAATGACCAACGTGTGACCTTGGGTGCGGCGCGCAATGACAGCCGCTCGGATTTGCTGATGTCGGTCTATGGCCGTTTGACATCGACAGTGAGCATCGAGAGCAATGTCCAGTACAGTCAGACATTGAATTCCATGAGTCGCGCCAACTATGGCGTGCAGTGGCATCCGGCGCCGAAAAAGGTGTTGAACCTGAAATATCGCCGCGACAAGCCCAACAATCTTGAGCAGGTCGACCTCTCCGGCCAATGGCCGTTTGCCAGTCGCTGGTACGGTGTGGCGCGGGTCAACTATTCACTGCCCGACAACAAGCTGGCGGAAGGTTTGCTCGGGGTCGAGTACAAGGCCGACTGTTGGGTATTTCGCATGGTCGGACAACGCACGCCGACCGCCGCTGGCCAAGCGACATCTTCCATCTTTTTTCAGCTTGAGCTGAACGGATTGACCCGCCTAGGCTCCAATCCGATCGACGCTCTGCGCACGAACATTCCTGGCTACCAGTTGGTCAACCAGCCTAGCAACCCTTAACGAGTTACGTTACTTATGAAGACTTTGAGCACGATGCGTATCGCGAAGAACCCGTCCGTTGCTGTCAGGTTTACAGCAGCACTGCTTTGCGCGGGTTTCTGTGTGCTGCCGCAGGCAAGCGCCCAGTTCAAGGCGCCTTCGGCACCCGCTGCAGAGACGTCCGCGCCGCGCGTTTATCTCGCCGATGCCATCATCGCTGTAGTCAATAACGAAGTGATTACGCGCCAGGAATTGGTCGAGCGCCTGCGTATGGTCGAACGCCGCATGACGAGTCAGGGCATCGCGTTGCCGCCGCAGCAGGAATTTCAGAGCCAGATGTTGGAGCGCATGATTGTGGATCGCGCACAAATGCAATTGGCAAAGGAGTTCGGGATTCGGGTTGACGATGCCATGCTGGATCGCGCTGTTGCGCGAATCGCAGAGCAAAACAAAATGTCGATCCAGCAATTCCGCGTCGAACTTGAGCGCCAAGGCACACCATTCTCGCGTTTTCGTGAAGAGATTCGTGAAGAAATCACGATGCAGCGCCTGCGTGAGCGCGAGGTCGACAACAAGATCCAGATCGCCGAATCCGAAATCGACAACTATCTCGCTGCCGAAAAGGCTGCGGGACAGCCGCAAGAGTTTAATCTGGCGCACATCCTGGTACGCACTCCCGAAAATGCATCTGCGGAACAAATCGCCGAACGCCGCAAGCGCGCCGAAAGCGTGTTGCAGCAACTGCAGGCCGGCGGCGACTTCGCGAAACTGGCGGCGACCTACTCCGATGCCACCGATGCCTTGAGCGGAGGCGATCTTGGCTGGCGCACGCAAGAACGTCTGCCGCAATTGTTCGTTGAAACTCTGGCCGGACTCAAGCAGGGCGACGTTTCCCCTATCATCAAAAGTGGCAACGGCTTCCATATACTGAAGTTGAACGGCATGCGTGCTCAAAGTATCGTGAAGGGGGCGACCATTGCTGCCGCAGTACAGCAGACGCATGTGCGCCATATCCTGATCAAGGTGAACCAGATCGTGTCGCCTGCGGATGCCAAGCGCAAATTGACCGAATTGAAGGAGCGTCTCGATAACAAGGCCGCCAAGTTCGAAGACTTGGCCAAACTATTCTCCAACGATCTGTCCGCCTCTCGCGGCGGTGATCTCGGCTGGATTTATCCCGGGGATACCGTTCCCGAGTTTGAACGCGCCATGAATGCATTGCAGCCGGGCGAAGTCAGTGAACCGATTGAATCGCCTTTCGGCTACCACCTGATCCAAGTAATGGAACGCAAGAAGGACGATGTGTCGAAGGAGCGCCAACGCTTGATCGCCCGTCAGGCGATCCGCGAGCGGAAACTGGAAGAAGCCACGCAGGATTGGCTGCGTCAGTTGCGCGACCGTGCCTATGTCGAATATCGCTTCGACGTTGATGCGAGTTGAATCGCCATACCGTGAGCACCAAACCAAGGATTGCGGTTACCTGTGGCGAACCGGCGGGGATCGGCCCTGAAATTGCAATCAGGGCGGCGTGGAACCTGCGTGCGGATGTCAACAGCATTCTGATCGGCGATGCCGCCTGGTTGTCGCTCATGGCCGCCGAAATCGACCCCGCGATCAAGCTGATCGCACTGTCCACCAACGCGCTGCACGGCAGTGGCTTGCCGGTGCTGCCCCCCGACCGGATCGCCGTCATCGATTGTCCGCTGGCCGAGCCGGTCGTACCGGGAAAGCTCAATGCACGCAATGGCCGTGCCGTTCTGCAGACGCTCGATATCGCCATTGACGGCGCGATGGTTGGGCAGTTCGATGCGATCGTTACCGCGCCACTGCAAAAAAGCACCATCAACGACGCCGGTGTGCCGTTTACCGGCCACACGGAATATCTGGCGGAGCGCACCCATACGCCGCAGGTGGTGATGATGCTCGCTGGCGGCACGCCGCTGTTGCGCGTGGCGCTCGCTACAACGCACCTGCCATTGAAGGACGTCGCGGCGGCAATCGGTTTCGACAGCCTAAGCCGTACGTTGGAAATTTTGCATAGCGATCTGCAGCGGAAATTTGGCCTGGCCCAGCCGCGCATCCTGGTGACAGGATTGAACCCGCATGCAGGTGAGGGCGGATATCTGGGGCGCGAAGAGATTGACGTCATCACTCCGGTCGTACAAGCGGCGCAGGCAAAAGGGTTTGCCGTCACCGGTCCTTACCCGGCCGATACGCTGTTTCAGCCCAAGTATTTGGAGCATGCCGACTGCGTGCTGGCGATGTATCACGATCAGGGTCTGCCTGTCCTTAAATACGCCAGCTTCGGTCGGGGCGTCAACATTACGCTTGGCTTGCCGCTCATCCGCACTTCGGTAGACCATGGCACGGCGCTCGATCTGGCTGCTGTCGGGCCTGGCCATGCCGATCATGGCAGCATGGTCGAAGCGATCAAGTTGGCGGCACACATGGCGGCCGCATCTTCTCAATGAAACTCAATTCATGAAACACATTCCACGCAAGCGTTTCGGCCAGAATTTTCTGACCGATCAGGCGGTGTTGTACGACATCATTCGCGCCATCGATCCTCAGTCTGACGATACGATGGTCGAGATCGGCCCCGGCCTGGCCGCAATGACTCGGCTGCTGCTGGAGTCGTTGCGGCAACTGCATGTGGTTGAACTCGACCGCGACTTGGTCGCGCGCCTGAAAAAGAATTTCGATCCCGCGCGCCTGGTGATTCATGAAGGCGATGCGCTGCAATTCGATTTTTCGTCGATTGCAGCAGCAGGGACGAAGTTGCGGGTGGTAGGTAATTTACCGTACAACATTTCCAGTCCCTTGCTGTTTCATCTCGCGCAAAGTGCGTCGCAGGTGCAGGATCAACACTTCATGCTGCAAAAGGAAGTGGTCGAGCGCATGGTCGCCGAGCCAGGCAGCAAGACCTATGGGCGATTGTCAGTCATGCTGCAATGGCGCTATCACATGGAGCTGCTGTTCGTCGTGCCGCCGACCGCCTTCGATCCACCGCCGCGGGTCGACTCGGCAATCGTGCGCATGATTCCTGTTGCGCAGCCGCTACCCTGCGACGCCGCAACGCTGGAACAGGTGGTGACAAAGGCGTTTTCGCAGCGCCGCAAAGTGATTCGCAATTGCGTTGCCGGCATGTTCACGGAAAATGATCTGGCCGATGTGGGCATCGATCCGCAGGCACGGCCGGAAACGGTGCCGATGCCGCAGTTCGTCGCCTTGGCGAACCGCTTGGGAAAATAAGGTTTAGGAATAAGGCTCAGACTAGGCCAAGCCAGCCGAGCAGTGCGCCCGCTGCGAGCAACCACAGCAGATGCAGCCGTGTCAGCCAGATGACCAAAGCCGCCAGCACGGTCAGCAGCCACAGGCGCCATTCCGTGTCGAAGTGACCGTTGGCGCTGGCCAATACCCATCCGGTAGCCAGCAGCAGCGCGATCACGATGGGCGCCATGCCTTGCTTGAATGCGCGAACCGCCCGCAACTCGCGATTCCGATGACCCCACTGCACGGTCAGATAAGTGAGCGTCGTACTGGGCAGCAGGATGCCCACCATGGTGACCAGAACCCCGAACAAACCCATTGCCATACCGCCGGCATTGAGGCCAACATGCCAACCCATTAACGCCACGAACAATACGTTTGGACCGGGAGCGGCTTGTGCAATGGCGATCGAGGCATTGAACTGTGCATCCGACAGCCATCCCTGTTCAGCGACCAGATAGCGGTGCATTTCCGGCGCGGTGGAAATAGCGCCGCCAATGGACAAGAGCGACAGCGAAAGGTACTGCACAAAGAGCTGTGCCCAGTCGCTCCATTGCAGCGCGATGGCGAACGATCCGTTCATGGCTTGAGCCTGCGGTAGGTCAAAACGTAGGCGACCAGGCCGAGACCGGGTAACACGTAGGCCAGCGGCAAGCGAAATAGCGCGATGGCGATGAAACAGGCAAGGACTAAAGCAATCGATATCGGCAAACCCAGAGGATGGGTTTTCAGGGTGCTCAACAACCGCAGGCCGGCAGCGGTAATCAGGCCGGCGGCCACGGCCCCCATGCCGCGCAAGGCGCCAGCTACTCCGGGGTGGCTGGAAAACTGGGCGTAGGTCATCGTTAGCAGCAGCACGACCAGTAGCGGCACGGTCAACATGCCGGCCAGCGCCGCCAAGGCCCCGGGCAGGCCGAAATAGCGGCTGCCGATGATCAAGGAGAGATTGACTACATTAGGGCCGGGCATGATTTGCGCGACGGCCCATTCCTCAACGAACTCTTCGCGCGTCATCCAGCGCTTTTTTTCCACCAGCTCGTGCTGGACGACCGCCAGCACGCCCCCGAAGCCCTGTAATGCCAGCAGGGTGAACGAAATGAAAAGATCGGTCAGCGACTGCGGGCGCGGACGATCGTCGACAAGGGGAAGATGCATGGCTCAAGGGGATTTCATGTGCTCTTGTGCTCGATCAGTTCGACCTTATACCCGTCGGGGTCTTGGACGAATGCAATGACGGTCGTGCCGCCCTTCACGGGGCCCGCTTCGCGCGTGACGCTGCCACCTTGCGCCTTGACGTCCGCGCAGGTTTTGCAGGCGTCCTCGACAGCAATCGCAATGTGACCGTAGGCGGTTCCGAGCTCATACCTGGTGACACCGTAGTTATAGGTCAACTCCAGTTCCGCATGTTCCGGGTTCTGGCCGTAGCCCAGGTATGCAAGTGTGTATTGCTGGTCGGGGCGGTCGGTGGTGCGCAGTAGCGTCATGCCCAGCACGTGGGTGTAAAAATCGATAGAACGTTGCAGGTCACCGACCCGCAGCATAGTGTGAAGGATGCGCATAAGTATTTCCCTGTTGTGGTCAGACGTTCAAAATATCGGCAGAGTTTCCGGTCCGCTATCGCGCAATGTTTTCCTTGCCATCTGGAATTCAGGGAAGATCGATTGCACCGTGGCCCAGAAGCGCGGACTGTGGTTCATTTCACGCAGGTGCGACAGTTCATGCGCAACCACGTAATCGATCATCGGCAAGGCGAAATGAATGAGCCGCCAATTCAGCCGGATCTTGCCTTCGGCGGTGCAAGAGCCCCATTGGGTCATCGCGGAGGAGAGGGCGAATGATTGAAAACTGACACCGAGTTTGTCGGCGTAGATCGGCAGCCGTTGCGCAAAGACACGGTTCGCTTCGGATTGCAGCCATCCTTGGACACGATCTTTTAGCTGTTGTTCTCCCGCCTCTGGCGGCAGGCTCACCGTCAGCTCGCGCGTTGCCATATTGAATGCAATACCGGCCGCCTGGGCGGACAGGATGCGCAGCGTGAGGTCTTCGCCAAGATATGGCAGCGTCGCGCCATCGCACCATTGCATTTGCGGTTGCAGGCGGCGCGCCGAACGTGTGCGGCGTTCATTGAGCTTGGTAAAAATCCAGCGCTGCTTTTCGCGGATCGCGCTTTCAATTTCTGCAAGCGGTACCCACTTCGGCGCGGTAATGCGCAGTCCGTCATCGTCGATCAAAAATCCGATCGAGCGACGCTTCGAGCGCAGCAATCGGTATTCAAGCAGGTGCTCGCCCACCTGCACGCGGCGCCTGGGTTGCAGCGGCACCGGCGATGCTGACGTGAGCGGAGAGGGAAACAATACCGGCGCTTCTTTAGGAAGGCCGTTCGACCCCGGCACGTGGCGGGGAGCCGGTTGATCGACTGACGGCTGAGAAGAAAATTCTGAAGAAGAAAAGTCGAGCTGCAGCGCGAGCTGTTGCGGATCAGGCAGAGTCTGGCGTAGCAGCTTCAAGGGTATGGGTGCGCTTGTCTTTTGAATAAATGCTGGGTGAGGAAATCACCCGCATCTCGGATTCTATCCAATTTTCAACTTGTTGCAGCAACTCGGCAGAAGTCAGTCCGTGCGGGGAAATCGGCTTGCCGATCGATACGGTGATCAGTCCGGGTTTTTTGATGAACGAATTCTTTGGCCAGCATTCGCCAGCGTTCATCGCTATCGGCACCACAACGGTATTCGTTTCGACGGCGAGACGCGTGCCGCCGCCCTTGTACTTGCCTTGTGCGCCGACGCGGGAGCGGGTGCCTTCCGGGAACATGATGATCCACTGCCCGCCGGCCAGCCGCTTCTTGCTATGCGCAACCACCCTGGCAAACGCATCCCGGGATTTGTTGCGGTCGATCGGGATCATGCGCAGCAATGCGATGCCCCAGCCAAAGAACGGGATGTACAACAGCTCCTTCTTGAACACATAGACCAAGGGACGCGGCATCGCATAAAAATAAAAAATCGTTTCCCATGCCGATTGGTGTTTGGATAGCAGGATGGCCGGCGTGTCGGGCAGGTTCTCGTAACCTTTGACCTGATAGCGAATGCCGCATACGGTTTTCGCTGCCCAGATCACGAACTTGTTCCAGTAAGCCGTCATGTGATAACGCTGGTTGTAAGGCAGCGGCGCGAACAGGAAGCACAGTGGCGCCCAAATAAGCGTCGCCAGCATCATGAGCAAGGCAAAGACAAGCGAACGCAGAAACAAAATGAAGCTAGACATCGAATCTCCAGAGGCGGCGGAGGTATTCCGGCGCAAGGGGGGTTATGCAGCGACAGGGACGTCCGCGTTGTTTTTCAATAGCTGGTCGACGACGGCGGCAAGGTCCGCATGCACGGTGGTGCCGGGAGGCAGGCCGCCTTTCGCGTGGGTCTTTTCCCCTTTGCCGGTGAGGACAAGGTAGGGCGTGCAGCCGACAATGAATCCGGCTTGCAGGTCGCGCAAGGAGTCGCCGACAGTCGGTACCCCTTTCAGACTGACGTCGAAGCGTTTGGCGATCTCATGCAGCATGCCGGGTTTCGGCTTGCGGCAGTCGCAATTGTCATCCGCGGCATGCGGGCAAAAGAAAATCGCGTCGATATCGGCGCCGACCAGTTGCGCGGCCGAATGCATTTTTTGATGGATGGCATTGAGCGCGACGATGTTGAACAGGCCACGCGCGATGCCCGACTGGTTGGTCGACACGATCACGCGGTAACCCGCCTGGTTCAGGCGTGCAATGGCTTCCAGCGAACCTGGGATCGGCACCCATTCGTCCGGCGATTTAATGAAGGCCTCGGAGTCATGATTGATGACGCCGTCACGGTCGAGAATAATCAGTTTCATGCGCAAGCCCGCACTTATGCCGCCAGTTTCGAGATGTCCGCTACCCGGTTCATCATGCCATGCAGATCGGACAACAAGGCAATGCGGTTATTCCGCAACTGCATGTCTTCTGCCATCACCATCACATCATTGAAGAACGCATCGACGTCATTGCGCAAGCGCGCGAGCGATTTCAGCGTGCCGGCAAAATCGCCTTTGGCAAAGGCGTCATCGACTTGCGGCTTGAGCAGAGACATCGCCGAATACAGGCCTTCTTCCGCCGCTTCCTTCAGCAAGTCTTTTTGCACAGCGCCTGTGGCGTCTTCGGTTTTTTTCAGAATGTTTGCAATGCGTTTGTTGGCGGCAGCCAAGGATTCCGCTTCCGGCAGGGCGGCGAAAGCTTGCACCGCGTCCAGGCGTTCGATGATGTTATCCAGCCGATCCGGGTGTTGCGCTACCACGGCTTCGATCTCATTGGGCGCATAAGCCCGTTCGCGCAGCAAGCCGCGCAAACGATCCAGCATGAATGCCGTCACGTCGGTCGTGGGATCCTTGAAATGGGCGTTGCCGGCGAACAGTTGCGCCACGTCCTGCAGCAGGGTATCGAGCGACAAAGGCAGGCGCTTCTCGACCATCATCCGCAATACGCCCAGTGCATGGCGGCGCAGCGCAAACGGGTCTTTTTCGCCGGTCGGCTGCAAGCCGATGCCCCAGATACCAACCAGGGTTTCCAGTTTGTCGGCCAGTGCCACCACCGTGCCGGTCTGGGTCGACGGCAAGGCATCGCCGGCAAAGCGCGGCTGGTAATGCTCGGAGGCCGCCAGTGCGACTTCCTCCGGCTCACCGTCGTGGCGGGCATAGTAGGTGCCCATAATGCCCTGCAATTCCGGAAACTCGCCAACCATGTCGGTAAGAAGGTCGGCCTTTGCCAGCAAAGCACCGCGTTCAGCCAGCACCACATCCGCGTTCATGGCTGCAGCGATCTTGCCGGCCAGCGTCTTGACGCGCTCGGTGCGCTGCGCTTGAGTGCCGAGCTTGTTGTGATAGACCACGTTGGCCAAACTCGGCAGGCGGTCGGCAAGCGTTTTCTTTTTGTCCTGCTCGAAGAAAAATTTTGCATCTGACAAGCGTGGCCGTACCACGCGCTCGTTGCCGCTGATGATGTGCCGGGGATCGGCGGTTTCGAGGTTCGAGACGATGAGAAAGCGCGAACGCAACTTGCCATTGCTATCGGTCAAGGCAAAATATTTCTGGTTGGTCTGCATCGTAAGCACCAGGCATTCCTGGGGCACGGTCAGGAAGATGTCTTCGAAGTTGCAGGCATAGATGACAGGCCATTCGACCAGTGCCGTCACTTCATCCAGCAGTGCTTCCGGCATCAGGACCTTGTCGTTGCCGGCCTGGGCCAGCAGCGCGCCTTGAATCTTTTCCTTGCGTGCTCCGATGGAGGGAATGACCTTGCCCTGTTCTTGCAACACGTCCGCGTAGGCGTCGGCATGCGGAATCGTCAATGCGCCTTGCGACAGGAAACGGTGGCCGAGGGTCGTTCTACCTGCCGCCAGTCCGAGCAGGGCGATGGGCACCACTGCTTCTCCATGCAATGCGACCAGCTTGTGCGCTGGCCGTACGAATTGCACGGTCGAGCCATCCGGGCGCTGGTAGCTCATCAGCTTCGGAATCGGCAGTTTTCCAACCGCTTCTTCCAGTGCGACTTGCAGGCTGTTGTGTAAGGCCGAACCCTGCGCGGTATAGGTGTAGAAAAAGCTCTCGGCTTTGCCATCGGTGGCGCGTTCCAGATCGCTCAGTGTCAAATCGGGGAAGCCGAGCGCAGCCAGCTTTTTGACCAGTGGCGGCGTTGGATTACCTTCTTTGTCGAGGGCGACGGAAACCGGCAATACCTTCTCGCGGACGGACTTGTCTGGCGATGTGGCGCGCACTTCGCTGATCGATACGGCCAAACGGCGGGGCGTGGCATAGGTTTTCGCCGTCGAGCCGGCTTCGAGAAAACCGCGCGACTTCAGGCCATTGAAAATGCCGGTGGCAAATGCCTCGCCCAATTTTGCCAGTGCTTTGGGCGGGAGTTCTTCGGTGAGCAGTTCGACTAACAGTGTTTGGTTCATATTTTTTCGGTCTTCCCCCTAGAGCAGGGAAGCGGAGACGCTAAGGTTGAACGATGCGAGGTTTCGGTACTTGCCGGAGCGATGGCTTTACGCCGCTTGTTACGCAGCCTGGCGCGACTCCCCGCACATCGGGAATCCCAGTTTCTCGCGCGATTCGTAATAGGCTTGTGCAACCGCGCGCGATAGATTGCGGATGCGCCCGATGTAGGCTGCGCGTTCCGTGACCGAAATGGCACCCCGTGCATCCAGCAGGTTGAACGTGTGCGCCGCTTTCAGGATCATTTCGTAAGCGGGTAATGCCAGCGGTATGTCCAACAGACGCTTGGCTTCCGACTCGTAATTGCCGAACAGAGAAAACAGGAATTCGGTGTTCGAATGTTCGAAGTTGAACGTCGATTGTTCGACTTCGTTCTGGTGGAATACGTCGCCATAGGTCAGACGCTTGGTTACGCCGTTTTCTTCCCATTCCGTCCACACCAAGTCATACACATTTTCGACGCCTTGCAGATACATGGCCAAGCGTTCGATGCCATATGTGATTTCGCCGAGGACGGGGTTGCAATCAAGACCGCCGACCTGCTGGAAGTAAGTGAACTGCGTCACTTCCATGCCGTTCAACCAGACTTCCCAACCCAGGCCCCAGGCACCCAAGGTCGGGTTTTCCCAGTCATCCTCGACAAAGCGTACGTCGTTCTGCTGCAGGTTCAGGCCCAGCGCTTCCAGCGAACCGAGATACAGGTCGAGAATATTTTCCGGCGCCGGCTTGAGCACGACCTGATATTGGTAGTAATGCTGCATGCGATTGGGGTTTTCCCCGTAGCGGCCGTCCTTCGGGCGGCGTGATGGCTGCACATATGCGGCACGCCATGGCTCGGGACCGATGGCGCGCAGGAAGGTCGCGGTATGCGATGTGCCTGCGCCGACCTCCATGTCGTAGGGCTGGAGCAAGGCGCAGCCTTGCGCATCCCAGTACTCTTGCAGTTTGAGAATGACTTGTTGAAATGTGAGCATCGTATTATTGCCTTTCCGGGATGGATGTGCCGGTCAAGGATGAGAGGCGGGAGTTCGCTAAAACGGTAGATTTTAGCGGTTTTTAGGGGGGCTATGCGGATTGTCACGCCGCTTGCAGCTCACCCACCAAGCCGCAAACAACAGTAGTAAGGCCGCTATGACGGTAGGGCGATTGCCGTAGCGGCTGTAAGGCGTCAGCCCGGCATGGCCTTGGACTTGCGCGGCCAGTTCTCCGCGCTGGAACGAGGGCAGCCGAGAAACGATTTTTCCTTTCGCATCAATCACTGCGGTGGCACCGGTGTTTGTGGCGCGCAGCATGGGACGGCCGGTTTCGATGGCCCGCATTTGTGAGATTTGCAAGTGCTGAGGCACAGCAATCGAGTCGCCGAACCAGGCGATGTTGGAGGCATTCAGCAGGATGGTCGCCTGCGGCACGGTGCCGTTTCCTGCTGCAAGCTGTTCGGCGATTTCCTCGCCGAACAGATCTTCGTAACAGATATTCGGCAGTACCCATTGGTCGCGCACCGCAAACGGCGGTTGCAGCAGCGCTCCACGTGTGAAATCGCCCAGCGGGATTTGCATCAAGTCGACAAACCAGCGCGCCCCAGGCGGAATGAATTCACCGAACGGTACCAGATGGTGTTTGTCGTAACGATAAAGTTGTGTTGCGTCGGGTTTCAGGCCGATGACACTGTTTGCATATTGGCCACCGCCATCGCTGACTGGCAGGCCGATGGCCAGATGGCTGTTGGAGCGGATAGCGAAACTGCGCAGCAGTCCCAGATAATCCGGAGGCAATTGGGTCGATAGCAGGGGAATCGCCGTTTCCGGCGTTGCAATCAGATCGGCAGCCTGGGAGACGATCATGTCGTGGTACAGCTTCAAGGCTGCTTCAATCTGCTCTGGAACAAATTTCATGTCCTGCGGCACATTGCCTTGCAATAGACGCACTGAAATGGGCTGGCCGCTCGCATGTGTCCAGGTAATAGTCTGCAAGCCGACGCCGCTTGCAAGAAGCGCGACAGTCAGTCCGACACGCACGGGCCTGGAGGGTAAAAACGTCAAGCATCCGGCGATCAATGCGGAGATCAGGGCCAAGCCGTACACGCCGACCAGAGGCGCAAAGCCGGCAAGTGGGCCGTCGGTATGCGCATAGCCGGAGCTGACCCAGGGAAAGCCGGTAAACATCCATCCGCGCGCCCACTCGGCCAACGTCCATAGTGCCGGCAGGATCGAGATGGCCGCTATACCAGCCTTAACCGACCAGCGTTGCCTGAGCCAGGCGGCACCGCCCATGCCGAGCGCGGCAAAGGCGCCTAGTACCATCCCAAGCAGCAGTACTGCCAGTAGCGCCATCCATTCCGGTAGGCCGCCATAGCGATGCATGCTGATGTACAGCCAGTGCACCCCGGCAACGGACCAGCCGAATCCGTAAGCCCAGCCGATCACAGCGCTACGCTGGAAGCCGGTTTCACGCAGTACGAGCCAGAACACCAAGGCCAGCGTGGCAATTTGGAGCGGCCAGAAGCCGAATGGTGCAAACGCCAGGACATTCAGCGCGCCAGCGGTCAATGCAATCAGGGGCGGCATGCGGGAGCCCGGGGTGAAAAGAGAGTGGATGTTCACGCGAGGGCTGGAATATTTTGCAATTTACAAGGTTGGGATGCCGTGCCCCAGTGGTGCGGACCGGTTGGAACATGGCGCATGGCAGAAGCAACGCCTCATGTTCAAGTGGGTTGGTCGAGCGCTTGTTCCTGCAATTTCTCTATCAGTAAAACATGCACTTGCCGTGCGTCGGCACGCAGTACTTCAAAACGCAGATTGTCGATGTCGAAAATATCGCCTTTGTGCGGTACGCGACCAAGATGGTTGGCCGTCAAGCCGCCAATCGTGTCCACATCGTCATCGGAAAAATCTGTTCCGAGTGTCTGATTGAACTGCTCGATGGCGGTGAGTGCCTTGACCCTCCAGCGTCTTCTGTGCGCACCGTCGTTGACTGGCAGGATGTTGTCTTTCTCTTCGTCGTAATCGTACTCATCTTCGATATCGCCGACGATCTGTTCCAGTACGTCCTCGATCGTGATCAAGCCGGCAACGCCGCCGTATTCATCAACGACGATCGCCATGTGATTATGGTTGGCGCGAAAATCGCGTAGAAGTACGTTGAGTTGCTTGGACTCGGGAATAAATATGGCTGGGCGCAACATGCCGCGCACATCAAACGATTCTTCAGCGTAGTAACGCAGCAGGTCCTTTGCGAGGAGGATGCCGACCACTTTGTCGCGGTCGCCGTCAACGGCGGGAAAGCGTGAATGCGCGGTTTTCAGCACCAGCGGCATCCATTCTTCGGTCGGCGTGGTGAGGTCGATCACATCCATCTGCGGTCGGGGCACCATGACGTCGCGCGCCGACAAATCGGATACCTGAAACACGCCTTCGATCATCGACAAGGCGTCGGCATCGATCAGGTTACGGTCATGCGCATCCTGCAACACGGCAAGCAGTTCGGCGCGATTTTCAGGTTCAGGGGAAATCAGTGCAGTCAACCGTTCGAACAATGACCGCTGTGGTTTGGTGTCAATTAATTTGGCACCACTAGGGTGATCTTGCATATGGCGATAAGCCGTTGTTGAGGTGACTATAGAATACAACAAATGCCCGTCAATACCTAAAACGGCAGCAGTCGTCTTGTCTAACGATTAAGCAACGGCGTAGGGATTGGTTTCACCGAGGCTCGCCAGGATGTCAATTTCGAGCTGTTCCATTTCAGCGGCTTCAGCCTCGGTTTCATGGTCATATCCTTGCGCATGCAGGACGCCGTGCACCACCAGATGGGCGGTGTGCGCCACGATCGATTTTCCTTGCTCAAGCGCTTCGCGTTGCAGCACGTCGGTGCAGAGCACGATGTCGGCTTGCGTCACCTCGCTATCTTCCTCTTCCGTATAAGCGAAGGTCAGCACATTCGTCGCATAATCCTTGCCGCGATACTCGTGGTTCAGCATCCTTCCCTCGTCAGCATCGACGAAGCGAATCGTCAGCTCGGCAGGCGCCAACAAGGCGGCTTGTACCCAGCGCCGCAGCTTGCTGCGGGTAATGGTTTCCTTTAGTCGTGAATCGGGATACTGGACCGACAGAGAGAGGTTATTTTTTTGCTGCATGTATGCTGGAAGGGCTTTTCGGAGAAGTGGCGGCTTCGTACGCATCCACAATACGTGCGACCAGGGGATGACGCACCACGTCGGCGCTGGTGAAACGGGTAAACGCAATACCGCGCACGCTCTTGAGGATGTGCGCAGCTTCGACAAGGCCACTCTTTTGCGTACGTTGCAAGTCGATCTGTGTGACATCGCCTGTGACTACTGCCTTGCTGCCAAAGCCTATGCGGGTAAGAAACATTTTCATCTGTTCCGGCGTGGTGTTTTGCGCTTCGTCGAGAATGATGAAGGCATGATTCAGTGTGCGCCCGCGCATATAGGCCAGAGGAGCGATTTCGATCATTTGCTTCTCGAACATTTTTTGGGTGCGGTCGAAACCCAGCAGGTCATACAAGGCGTCGTACAGTGGGCGCAGGTAGGGATCGACTTTCTGCGTCAGGTCTCCGGGCAGGAACCCAAGACGCTCGCCTGCTTCTACGGCGGGGCGCGTCAGCACGATGCGTTTAATTGCATCGCGTTCGAGCGCATCGACGGCGCAGGCGACTGCCAGATAGGTTTTGCCGGTACCTGCGGGGCCAATGCCGAAGGTCACATCGTGTTCGAGAATTGCCTTGATGTATTGCGCTTGATGCGGGGTGCGTCCACGCAGGTCGCTGCGGCGTGTTTTCAATACCGGGTTGTATTCTTCGGCTTCGACTTCTTCCTTCTCGGCGTTTCCGGAATGCTCGTCCTGAACGACTGCGCGTTGTTCAACCAATGCCAATTGCACGTCTTCCACCGAGATGGTTTTGTCGGCAATGTGGTAAAAATTTTCGAGCAGTTCCACGGTGCGCTGGGCATTGTGGCCGCTGACGATGAATTTTTCCCCGCGGCGAAAAATGGTGACATCCAAGGCTGCGGAAATTTGCCGAAGATTTTCATCCATCGGTCCGCATAGGTGCGCCAGCCGTTTGTTATCGAACGGCTCGGGAGCAAAGTAGTGTGGTTGGGCAGGAATTTTCGGTTTCAAAATCGGATGGACGGTATCTCTAAGATTCACGACTTGATCAGAAGTTCGCCGCGCAGCGAATAGGGAAAGGCCTGCACGATATTCACGTCGATCAATTGCCCGATCAGGCGGGCGGGATTGGGGCCGGCGGCAAAATTGACGACACGGTTGTTTTCAGTGCGTCCCTGCAATTCCTGAGGGTCTTTCTTTGACGGTCCTTCCACTAGAATGCGCTGTAAGCTGCCGACCATTTGCTGACTGATTTTGCGCGCGTTCGCTTCGACGGTAGCTTGCAAATGCTGGAGGCGCTTGAGCTTCACTTCATATGGCGTATCGTCTGCCAGATTTGCCGCAGGCGTGCCCGGGCGCGGACTGAAGACAAAGCTGAAACTGGTGTCGTAACCGATGTCATTGATCAGTTTCATCAATGCGTCGAAATCAGCTTCCGTTTCGCCTGGAAAACCGACGATGAAATCGCTCGATACGGATATGTCAGGGCGCACCTCGCGCAAGCGCCGGATGACCGATTTGTATTCCAGCACCGTGTAACCGCGTTTCATGGCCATCAGAATACGGTCGGAGCCGTGCTGCGCAGGCAGATAAAGGTGGTTGACCAGCTTCGGCACCTTGGCGTAGGTGTCGATCAGGCGTTGGGTGAATTCTTTCGGATGGCTGGTGACGAAACGGATGCGCTCGATGCCGGGGATTTCCGCGATGTACTCGATCAGCAAGGCGAAATCGGCCAGTTCACCATCGGCCATTACGCCACGATAAGCGTTGACGTTTTGCCCGAGAAGCGTGATTTCCTTCACCCCTTGTTCGGCCAGTCCGGCAACTTCCGCCAGTACGTCTTCGAACCGACGCGACACTTCTTCGCCGCGGGTGTAAGGCACAACACAGTAGCTGCAATACTTGCTGCAGCCTTCCATGATCGATACGTAGGCAGTCGCACCTTCCACCTTGGCCGGTGGCAGATGATCGAATTTTTCGATTTCAGGAAAACTGATGTCCACTTGCGACTGTCCCGTTGCGCGACGCTGGGCAATCAGTTCCGGTAGCCGATGCAGCGTTTGCGGGCCGAATACCACATCAACATACGGCGCCCGCTTGACGATCGCCTCGCCTTCTTGCGAAGCCACACAACCGCCGACGCCGATCACCAGGTCGGGACGGGTCTTTTTCAGTTCCCGTAGCCTGCCCAGATCGGAAAACACTTTCTCCTGTGCCTTTTCACGCACCGAACAGGTGTTCAGCAGGATGACATCCGCATCTTCCGGCGTATCCGCCTTGACGAGACCTTCGGCGGCGTTCAGCACATCTGCCATTTTGTCCGAGTCGTACTCGTTCATCTGGCAGCCGAAGGTCTTGATAAATACTTTTTTCTGCATGGCGTTATCCGGGCTGACTATCGGTCGGTCTGGTGAGTGGCTGACTGGCTTCATCGGGAGTCAGCAGCCAGACGCGATTGATGTCACCCGTGCTGTTTTCCGTGTAGTTGATGACTATGCCGCTCCCGCGTAGAGAGACCGGCATTTGAATGCGATTGTGTTCGTTCCATATCCGTGCGCCGACTGACAGCCGCCGCGTGGTGCCATTGATCACGATGGTGGGGTACTGGGCTGGCGACATGACGCCACGTTTGGCGCTGGCAGGAAACGAGCGCTCAAAAGCGAAGGCTGGAATCGTTGCAACGGTCGACAGCAGAACAATAAGAAGGGCAAGACGCCGCATGGCACACCTTGGATTCGTCTAAATATTGGCGCGAACGCGCGGGGCTGGAAGTCGTTCTGGTCGTCCTGATGGCCGTCAAAACCGAAGTTTCACTTTTGTGCCCCTCAATGCATTGAGGGTGCCAAACCGTGGCGATTATACACCGGGCTGTTGGGCGCCTTGGCAGCGCCAAATGGGGAAATCGGGTGTGCAGGCTAGAAGTTCCAATGCTTGATGTTGATCAAATAACAATTTTTGAATGGCAAGCATTATCTTGAACTTAATAAATAAACAAGTGTGCGTGGCGAAAGATTCAGCGATTCGCTACAGGCAACACTGAGGAGAGAACAAGTGAGGCTGCGCGATATTGGGGTCACGGTGTTTTTGTCTTGCTTGGTGGCAAGTGCTTGTGCCGGGGAGTCTTCAATCGTCGCAACTCAGTCGGACCATGCGGGGGCGAAAGGGCTTTACACCGGTGTCGTGACGAACCAGACGGTGACAGTGGCTGGATATGACTTTTACCAATATTTCGTTGCCGTGTGGCGTGAAAGAGATATGGCCGAACGCTTCGCGCTGTCTGTGTATGAACGGCCATCGGCTCGTTCCGGCACGCAAGTGTGGGTCGAGTATGGGCAGCGCCGGATTTTTCAGGCATTTCTGCCGATTTCACGGCCCAGCATCAAGGCAGTGAGCGAACAGGCGGCAAATGTTGCCTACCAAAAAATCGTCGATGCGGAAGTTGAACGGCTCTTGATGCGGGATGCCGATATCGGCCCGGATGAAATCTGAGAACGTGGGGAAAAAAATGCAGTACAGGGGAAGCGGTACTTATCTGGTCTGGCGAGGCGCCCTCGCATTGGCATTCTGGTTTGGCGCGCACTTTGCGCATGCCACTGAACTGGTCTATGTCCCCGTCAATCCCAACTTCGGCGGCAGTCCGCTCAACGGCGCCGCCCTGCTCAACGCCGCTCAGGCACAAAACCGTAGCAAGGATCCGGACGCAAACCTGGGCTCGGACAAACAGAGTGCCCTGGAGCAGTTCAACGAAAGTCTGCAACGTTCTGTCCTCGGACGACTTGCTTCTGCTGCCACGTCAAGCATTCTGGGGCCGAATGGTCAACTGGTTCCCGGTACTGTGGAGACGGGTGATTTCGTGATCACGATTTCCGATACGGGTGGCGGATCGCTGCGGGTGGTTACCACGGACAAGATCACCGGCTCATCGACCTCGTTCGAGGTGGGGCAATGAGGTTATCGGTCAGGCGGTGCGTAGTGCGACGCTTGTTCATTGCGTTGCCGCTGGCTGCTGCGTTGCTCGCTGGCTGCGCAACGCAAGGACCGGCGACGACGATGGCCAATGCGCAATTGACGCCAGCCACCGGGGTCACGAAAGACTTGCTGCATCTGCCCGAGCCGAAGGGAAAAGTCGCGGTGGGTGTTTACGGCCTGCGTGACCAGACAGGGCAATACAAACCTGCGCCCGATAGTTCATTCTCTACGGCGGTCACACAAGGCGCTGCTTCCATGCTGGTCAAGGCGTTGAAAGATTCCGGCTGGTTCACGCCCGTGGAGCGCGAGAACCTTCAGAACCTGTTGACTGAGCGGAAGATTGTGCGCGCCCTTGAGTCGCCGCAGGAAAAAGGCGGTTCCACGTTCCAACTGCCGCCTTTGATGCCGGCCACCGTGTTGATCGAAGGCGGCATCGTCGCTTATGAAACCAATGTGCGTACCGGCGGGGCTGGCGCCCGTTATCTCGGCGTCGGCGTTTCGGAGCAATACCGCGTCGATCAAGTGACGGTCAGTTTGCGTGCGATTGACATCCGGGGCGGCCAGATTCTCAACAGCGTATCGACCACCAAAACGATTTACTCGCATCAGCTTTCCACGGGTGTGTACCGCTTCGTCAACTTCAAGCGATTGCTTGAGCTGGAAGCCGGCTACACCCGCAACGAGCCGGTGCAGCTATGCGTAAGAGAGGCAATCGAATCAGCCGTTGTCCATTTAACCATCCAAGGACTGAAAGATCGGGTGTGGGCGCTCAAGAATGAAAAAGATTGGGACTCCCCGATAGTCCAGGCTTATCTGAAAGAGAGCAATGAATATACGAGTTCAGCGCAGGAAATTGTCCAGGAATGAAAACCCGGCACTACCACGGGAGCCACTCCGCATGCGCAAGCTGAAGGCAATCTGCGGGGGGTGTTTGCTGTTTGCGTCAGTTGG
>DATLIB010000219.1:0-10500 GCA_035539595.1 Noviherbaspirillum sp. | reverse complement strand
GGCAGAATCTCGGCTTGACGCAGTTTCGATAGCCGCTTACATTGCTGACTCAAAAGTAAGTTACTCGTTACGCATGAATTGCTCATTGACATTGAAGAAGCGCTGGGAACGGCGCAAGGAAGCACGCCCGCAGGAATTGCTGGCGGCGGCGCTCGATCTGTTTGTGGAACGGGGTTATGCCGCGACGCGTCTGGACGACGTCGCAGCACGCGCCGGCGTTTCCAAGGGGACGCTCTATCTCTACTTCACGAACAAGGAGGAATTATTCAAGGCCGTTGTTCGTGAAAACGTGGTGCCGGTACTCGGCGAAGCGGAAAGCATCATCGAAAACCACGCAGGCCATACCGCTGATCTGTTTCGAGAGCTCATCCACGGCTGGTGGGAGCGCATCGGCAACACCAAGTTGTCCGGGATCACCAAGTTGATGGTGGCGGAATCGTGCAATTTCCCCGAAGTAGCCCAGTTTTATCACGACGAAGTCATTTCACGCGGCGATGCCATGATGGCGCGGGTACTCCAGCGCGGAATCAGCCGTGGCGAGTTCCGCGCCATCGACGTGGAACAGGCAACCCGCGTGGTGTGCGCGCCCGTGATTATGCTGATGGTGGGAAAACATTCCTTTAGCCATTGCAGCAGTCACCCTGTTTCTCCTGAAAAGTATCTGAACAGTTTCATCGACCTGTTCTTATACGGCGTCCAACGCGACGCTTCTGCCTCTCTCAAATAACGGAATCAATCATGCTGAAACGCCGCTCACTCTGGATCGCGGTCCCCTTCTGCCTGCTGCTGGCCGGCGGTGTCGCCGCCATGCTGAAAAAGCCTGACCAGCCAACACCGTCAGTAGCGACTGCCACGGCAGTAACGACGCCGACAGTCATGGAGTTCCTGCCCAGCGATATCGCGCAGAGCAAAGCAAGCGATCTGCGGCAATTGCTTCCGCTATCCGGCTCGCTGCGCGCACTTAACCAAGCCAGCGTCAAAGCCCGCATTCCCGGAGAAATTCGCGAGGTGCTGGTGCGCGAAGGTGAGACGGTCACTGCCGGCCAAGTCTTGATCCGCATGGATACCCGCGATTACCGGGCGCGTCTGGATCAGGCAACAGGCGCCTTGGCGGCTGCGCGTGGACAACTCGACATCGCGACCAACGCGCGTGACAACAACCAGGCCTTGCTCAACAAGGGTTTCATTTCGCGCAATGCGTTCGACAATGCGCAAAGCCAGTTCGAGATCGCCCGGGCCAATGTGGAATCGGCACGCGGCGCACATGATGTGGCGCAAAAGGCATTGGCGGATACGGTTATCCGGGCACCGATTTCCGGGCTGGTCAGCAGCCGCATGGCGCAACCTGGCGAAAAGGTGGCAGCCGACAACCGCCTGCTGGAGGTCGTGGACCTCACCCAGATGGAGCTGGAAGCGGCAGTGCCGGCGTCGGACATCATGCATGTCGCGCTGGATCAGGAAGTGCAGGTCAAGGTGGAAGGTTTGCCCGAACCGCTGGAAGGCAAGGTGGTGCGCATCAATCCGGCCACGCAATCCGGCTCGCGCTCCATCATGACTTATATTCAGATCCCCAATCCTCAAGGCATTCTACGGGTCGGCATGTTTGGCGAAGCACAACTGACGACCGCGAAGAAAGCTGATGTGCTGACGCTGCCGCTATCGGCCATCCGCAGTGATGGTGGCGCCAGCTTTGTCTATGCCATCGAAAACAGCAAGCTCGTACGCAAGCTGGTGAAGCTGGGCATGCGCGGCAATGACGATGCAGAGACCGTGGTCGAGATCGTTCAGGGACTGGAGCATGGCGCTCAGATCGTGAAAACGAATCTCGGCAGCCTGCGCACCGGCACCTTGATCAAGGTTGTGCAGAACAGCGATTCGACGGTCACCGCTCCCGCACCGACTGCAGTGAGCGCGGCTATTGCAGCGGAAAGGCAATGATGCGCCACCTCTCCCCTGTCGCTGCCGACTTGACCCACGCCCGAGGTTGACATCATGTGGTTCACGCGCATCAGCATCGGCAATCCCGTCCTCGCCACCATGATGATGATGGTGTTCATCGTATTGGGTTTGTTTTCCTACAACCGCCTGCCGGTCGATCAGTTCCCCGATGTCACCTTTCCGGTGGTGGTGGTGCAGACCGACTATCCGGGCGCATCGCCGGAAACGATCGAATCCGACGTCACGCGCAAGGTCGAGGAAGCAGTCAATACCATCAACGGCATCGAGAACCTGCTTTCCCGCTCGTATGAAGGCAGTTCGGTCGTCATCATCGAATTCAACCTGACCATCGATCCAGCGCAGGCAGCGCAGGACGTGCGCGAAAAAGTGGCGATGGTTAAACCTCTTTTCCGCAAGGAGGTAAAAGAACCACGGGTGATGCGCTACGATCCAGCCGATCGCGCGATTTTCACGCTCTCGATGACCAGCGATGCGACTATCCGGCAGCGCGACTTGCGGGACTTGACGACCATTGCCGACCAGGTCGTGAAGAAGCGGCTGGAAAACGTGCGCGGTGTCGGTTCCGTCACCTTGGCCGGCGGCGTCAAGCGCGAAATCCAGATTTATGTCAAACCGGGCGAGATGGAAGCACTCGGCATCGGCATCGATCAGGTCATGAATGCCTTGCGCGACGAAAACCAGGAATTGCCGACCGGCGCCATCCGCTCGCTGGCCGATGAAAAGGTGGTGCAAATACAGGGCAAGGTCAAGGAGCCGCAGGAATTCGGCCGCATCGTCGTCGCCCGGCGCGGCGGCCAGCCGGTTCTGCTGTCGCAAATCGCCACTGTGGTCGATGGGCAGGAAGAGCAGGAGAGTCTCGCCTTGTTCAACGGCCAGCGCACGCTGGCGCTGGACGTACTCAAAGCCCAGGGCGAAAACACGATTGACGTGGTGGATGGCTTGCAAGAAGCGCTGCAGGAACTGGAACCACGCTTGCAGGCGCTCTATCCCGGCGTGAAACTGGAGGTCATCCAAGATGGTTCGCGCCAGATTCGGGTCGGTGTCGAGAACGTGCGCCGTACGCTGATCGAAGGTGCCGCCCTGACCATCCTGATCGTGTTCCTGTTCCTCAACTCCTGGCGCTCGACGGTCATCACCGGCCTGACCTTGCCGGTTGCCTTGATCGGCACCTTCCTGTTCATGTACCTGTTTGGCTTCACCATCAACATGATCACGCTGATGGCCTTGTCGCTTTGCGTCGGCCTGCTGATCGACGATGCCATCGTGGTACGTGAAAACATCGTGCGCCATGCCGGCATGAAAGTGAACGGCAGGTTCAAGGACCACCACACCGCTGCCCTGGACGGCACTGCCGAGATTGGACTGGCCGTGTTGGCGACCACGTTCTCGATCGTCGCAGTGTTCTTGCCGGTCGGTTTCATGGGCGGCATCATCGGCCGCTTCTTCCACCAGTTTGGCGTCACTGTCGTGGCTGCGGTGCTGATCTCGATGTTCGTCTCGTTCACGCTCGACCCCATGCTGTCGGCGGTGTGGCCGGACCCGGCAGTCCATGGTGGCGACAGTGCCGGCAAACGCGGACTCTACGCACGCACCATCGGCCGTGTGCTGGAGCGCTTCGACCGCATGGTGCAGTGGCTGTCGCGCACCTACCAGGTGTTGCTGACCTGGTCGCTAAAGCATCGCATTGCCACCCTGATTATCGCGCTTGCAACCTTCTTCGCCGGTCTGGCGATTCCGGCCAGCGGCCTGATCGGTTCGGAATTCGTGCCGCAGGCGGATTACTCGGAAACCGGCGTGACTTTTTATACCCCAGTCGGTTCCTCGCTGGAATTTACCGAGACCAAGGCACGCCAAGTGGAAGCGGTGCTGCGTGAATTTCCTGAAGTGCGCGATATCTACACCAGCATCAACACCGGCGCTGCACAAGGCAAGAACTATGTGACGGCATTCGTGCGGCTGGTGCCGCGCGACCAGCGCGAACGCAGCACCCTGCAAATGAGCGTGCCGCTGCGCGAACGTCTCTTGCAAGTAGCGGGCATTACGGTGACCCACATCGGCTCGCTGGACGGCGTCGGCGGCGACAACAAGCAGTTGCGCCTGAGCTTGCAGGGTGCCGACCTGAAGGAATTGGCGAAGCTGACCGACGAAGCCATGACCAAGATTCGCGCCATCCCCGGCGTGGTCGACCTCGATTCCAGCCTGAAGGCGGAAAAGCCGACGATTGCCATCGAGCCGAAGCGTGATATCGGTGCCGACCTGGGTGTCGGCGTGGCACAGATCGGTAACGCCTTGCGGCCGCTGCTGGCGGGCGAAGCGGCAACCACATGGCGTGCGCCGGACGAAGAGAATTACGACGTCATGGTGCGCCTAGCCCCGTCCGACCGCAACGATACGGAAGATTTGTCGCGCCTGATGTTGACCAGTTCGCAAACCCAGGCGGACGGCACGCCGAAGATGGTCGCCCTGCGCCAAATCGCCACCATTACGCCGACGACCGGTGCCAACCAGATCAACCGACGCGATCTCAATCGCGAAGTCGAGCTCTCGGCCAACGTGGTGGGTCGCTCGGCTGGTGCCGTCAGCGCAGAGGTGAAACAGGCGCTGGATACCATCCAGTGGCAACCGGGGTATCGCTACCAGCTCGGCGGCGCGACCAAGAACATGCAGGAATCGTTCGGCTATGCCTTGTCGGCGCTGGCACTGGCGGTGATCTTCATTTACATGATCCTGGCGTCGCAGTTTGCCAGTTTCCTGCAGCCGGTTGCCATCATGTCGGCCTTGCCGCTGACGCTGATCGGCGTGTTCCTCGCCTTGATGTTCTTCCGCTCCACGCTGAACATGTTCTCGATCATCGGTTTCATCATGCTGATGGGACTGGTCACCAAGAACGCCATTCTGCTGGTCGATTTTGCCAACCAGGCGCGCAAGACCGGAATGGAACGCACCGCCGCGCTGCTGGAAGCCGCGCACGTCCGCCTGCGGCCGATTCTGATGACCACGCTGGCCATGGTGTTCGGCATGGTGCCGCTGGCATTCGGACTGGCCGAAGGTTCCGAGCAGCGTGCCCCGATGGGACAAGCGGTCATCGGCGGCATTATCACTTCGTCATTACTGACCTTGGTGGTGGTTCCTGTGATCTACACTTACTTGGACGACTTTACTGCCTGGGCGCGTTTGAAATGGTGGCCGGCTGTCGACAACAGCAACACAAAATCCATTCCGCAAGGCAAAATTGATGATGTCGTTTGATAAAATAGCGCGCATCAATCCCTTAATCCGTTGAGTACGATATGAATATCGAAAAAGCCCGTTTCAACATGATCGAACAACAAATCCGTACCTGGGATGTTCTGGACCAGGAGGTACTCGATCTGTTGGTAGTGGTCAAGCGTGAAGCCTTCGTGCCGGCGGCATATCAGAGCCTGGCCTTCGTCGATACCGAAATCCCGCTGCCCGGCGGCGAATGCATGCTGGCGCCGAAGCTCGAGGCGCGCATCCTGCAGGAAATCGGCCTCAAGAAGCATGAGAACGTACTCGAAATCGGCGCCGGCTCCGGTTACATGGCAGCACTCCTGGCACATAAGGGACGTCATGTGACCACCGTCGAAATCAATCCGACGCTGAAAGCGCTGGCAGAAAAAAATCTCGCGGCTTATGGCGTCGCTAACGTCACCGTGGAGCTTGGCAATGGCGCGCAGGGATGGGGTGGCAAAGAGGCGCAGTACGACGCCATCGTCATCTCCGGCTCGCTGCCGGTGTTGCCGGACGCATTCTTGAAACAGCTAAAAGTCGGCGGCCGCCTGTTTGTTGTCGTCGGGGAAGCGCCGGCGATGTCCGCACAACTCATTACCTGCGTGTCGGACACCGCATACAGCACCGTCAAGCTATTCGAAACAGAAATCAGGCCGCTGCATGAGGTACTAGCGCCCTCCCATTTCGTATTCTAAGGACCGGCCATGCACAACCTGACTGCAGCGGAGCTGGCCGTATGGCTGGCCGATGAATCGCGCCCCAAGCCGGTATTGCTGGACGTGCGCGAGCCGTGGGAATTCGAGACTTGCCATATTGCGGGTAGCGTGCTGATCCCGATGAGCAGTATCCCGGCACGCATACAAGAACTGGAAGACGACGCGCCCATCGTTTGCATCTGCCACCATGGCGCGCGCAGCATGTCGGTCGCAGCCTTCCTCGAAGGTAATGGCTTTACGCAAGTAAGCAACCTTACCGGCGGCGTGCATGCCTGGGCCAAAGAGGTTGATGGTTCGATGCCTACTTATTAAATTTAGCTGACTGATTGCCCCGGAGACCTTGATGCGACCCTCTTTACTCACCACACTGATAGCTGGCACCTTCCTGTCGTTGAACGCACACGCCCTTGATCTGTTGCAGGTGTATCGTGAAGCACTCGCCAACGATGCGCCTTATGCGAGCGCGCGCGCGTCGCTCACTGCAGGGCAGGAACGGTCGGTACAGGGTCGTGCCGGCCTGTTGCCGACGGTCGGCATCGGCGGCAACTATAATCGCAACGACATTGATACCACTACGGCCGGCTTCACCACCAACCGCGACTTCACTTCGCACGGCTATACCGTATCGTTGTCGCAGCCGTTGTTCCGCCTCGCAAACTGGGAACAATACCAGCAAGGAAAATTATCGGTTGCCGTCAGCGAAGCGCTGTTCGCCCAGGCACAGCAAGACCTCATCGTGCGCGTGGCACAAGCCTACTTTGACGTCCTGTCCGCGCAAGATGTGCTGGCCACGGTGCAGGCGCAAAAAACCGCGATCACGGAACAACTGGCCTCGGCCAAGCGCAACTTCGAAGTCGGCACCGCCACCATCACAGATTCGCATGAAGCGCAGGCCCGCTACGACCTGGCTGTCGCTCAGGAGTTCGCCGCGCAAAGCGACCTGGAAATCAAACGCACTGCCTTGCAGCAGATCATCGGCAAGCCGGTAGGCGAGTTGGCGATGCTGCGCCCCGACGTCAAGCTCAATCCGCCGGAACCTGCCGCGGCCGACAGCTGGGTACAAAGTGCAGAACAGCAGAATTACAGCGTGGTAGGCCAACAAATCGCGCTGGAAATCGCACAACGCGAAATCAAGCGTAATCGCGCCGGCCACTACCCTTCGGTAGACTTGGTGGCCAGCCACAGCAATAGCAATTCAACCGCCAGCACGACCAGTCCCTTGGGCAACGAATCGACCAATAACACCGTTGGCGTGCAATGGAATATTCCGCTCTTCGCCGGCTTTGCCGTCAACAGCCGGGTGCGCGAGGCAATTGCGCTTGAAGACAAGACGCGTTCGGACCTTGAAAATGCCCGGCGCGTGGCGGCCCAAAGCGCACGTCAGGCTTTCCTTGGCATCAACTCCGGCCTGGCACAGGTTCGCGCTCTGGAAGCGGCGGAATTATCCAGCAAATCTGCCTTGGAATCGAACCGTCTCGGCTATCAGGTCGGGGTACGTATCAATATCGACGTGCTCAACGCGCAGCAGCAGTTGTTCTCCACCCGCCGCGATCTGGCCAAGGCAAGGTACGACACCATCGTCAATGGACTACGTCTGAAGTCGGCTGCCGGCACTCTGGATGAAAACGATCTGGCGCAGGTCAATGCGCTGCTGAAGTAAGTCTCCTGCTACGACCGCAAAAACGCACAACTTATTACTGCGCGGGCCCTCCGGCCGTCAACAGCGTCCGCAACATCGCCATGGTGCGTGCAGTGGCACCACGGTGCTGTTGCGCAAAGGCGAGCGCCTTACCGCCCATGGCCAGTCTTTCATGCTCTGCATGCAATAGACGGGTCGCCTCGCGCAGCATTCCGGCGGCATCCTGAATGCGCAAGGCGGCGCCGGCAGCAATGGCATCCTCACTCACCGCGTTGAAGTTGAATGTATGCGGACCGATCAATACCGGCTTGCCGACCGCACAGGCTTCGATCAGATTCTGCCCGCCGAGCGGCAACAGACTGCCACCGATGAATGCCAGATCGCACGCCGCGTAATAGGCGAACATTTCCCCCATCGAATCGCCGAGCAGTACCTGTATGCCGTTCTCCAGCGAGGCATCGCCCAAGTCCGAACGGCGACGCATACTTAGGCCTCGCGCTTCGATCAGACCTGCCACATCGCCAAAGCGTTGCGGGTGGCGCGGCACGATGACGACCAGCGCACCGGCAAGCCGCTCGGCAGGCAGCGCAGACAGTGCATCGAGGATCAACGCCTCTTCCCCTTCGCGGGTACTGGCACACAGCAGGACAGGCCTGGTTCCGATTTGCCTGCGCAGTATCTCCCCTTTGTGCAAGGCCTGCTCCGCAGGGGCAACATCGAACTTGATGCTGCCAGTTACCTGTACGTCCGGCGCGCCAAGAGAGCGCAGGCGTGTTGCGTCGGCTTCGGTTTGCGCGGCAACGCACGTCATTGCCCGCGCCGCCTCCCTCATCAGTCCAGACAAACGTTGCGCCTTGGCCAACGAACGCTCCGACAAGCGCGCATTCACCAGCGCAACCGGCACGCCATATCGGCGACATTGCGCCATGACGTTCGGCCAGACTTCGGTTTCCATCAACAGGCACACACGGGGTGCGAAATGGCGCAGGAAACGTCCAACCATCCAGCCGGTGTCGTAAGGCAGGTAGGCTTGTGTCACGCGCGGACCGTACCGCACGAACAAGGCCTGTCCCGTCGCGCGCCCGGTCGGCGTCATGTGGGTCAGCAGGATGGTGTGTTCAGGGTAGTCGTGCAGCAAGGCTTGTACCAAGGGCTCTGCAGCGCGCGTTTCTCCGACAGACACGGCATGCAGCCAGATGATGCGCTGATCGGCGTGACGCGGATGCGCATAGAAACCCAGTCGCTCGGCCAGATGCTGGCGATACCCGGGTTCCTTGCGGCCACGCCACCACAAGCGCGTCAACACCAGGGGCAAGGCCAGCCACCAGGCAAGAGAGTAAAGTAGGCGCATCATGCGTTCACAGCTCCATCGCATAGCGTTGCAATCGCTGCCGCGACCTCGGCGACTGTCGGCGGCATGCCGGTGTCGCCCAGGTTGATGATGTTCGATGACCAGTTGCCTTCCGTCTTCCAGCGTGGCGAGTCGCAGTAGAGTTCGATGGTCGGACGGTTGTACGCAGCGGCGATATGCGTCAACCCCGTGTCGACGCCGATGGCCAGCGCCGCTCTTTGCGCAAACAGTACCGCCTCCATCATCGACAGTTTCGGCAACACCTGTGCATTCGGCATGCGGTCAGCAAGCTGCCCTGCCGCCTGCCGTTCTGCCTCGCTGCCCCATGCCAGCAATACCGGCATGTTGCGTGCGGCAAGCAGTTGGGCCACCTGCACCCAGTTGTCAGGCGCCCATTGTTTCGATGCGCGCGCGGTAGCATGGAAAAATGCCGCATAGGGCACACGCGGAAGCCATTCCGGAACCGATAGCTCCGGTGCAGTCAACATGAAATCTGCCGGACCGTCCACGGTGTAGCCAAGCCCGGCTGCCGTCACCAAGCGGCCGCGTGTCACCGCATGCGTGCGTCGCCCAACGGGCACGCTCATGGTATGGAATATGCGCGACACGCCCTCATAGCCGGAACCTTCCGTGCCGTTCGCCAGCCCGACACGTTTGCCGCCGGGAGCAATGCGCGCCATGCGCATCACCACGCCGGTCTTGAGCAGTCCCTGAGTATCGAACACGATATCGTATGACTCGGCACGCAAGCGCTGATAAAAGGCACGTATCTCGTTACGCGTCGCCGGAGAAGACAAACTTTTGCGCCAGCGACGCAAGGCGAAGGGAATCACCTGGCGCACGCCGGCATTGAGCTGGACCAGGCTGGCGTACGCCTCCTCCACCACCCAGTCGATGCGGGCCTGCGGATACTGACGGAGGATATCGGCCACCATGGGCATGTTGTGCACCACATCGCCAAGCGAAGAGACGCGTACGATCAGGATTTTCACAATAGGACCGTGTATTCAGCGGGTCGCCATCAAAACGGCAGCCTGGCATCCGGCTTCACGGCCAGAATCGCTGTGCGGAATGCCTCTTGAATGCGCTGCAAGGCCCGCTCGGTTTCGCCCTCGAAGCGCAGCACCACCACCGGCGTGGTGTTCGATGCCCGCGCCAGGCCAAAGCCGTCGGCATATTCGACCCGCAAACCGTCGATGGTGACGATCTGTTCGGCGTCATCGAAACGGGCGTTTTGCTGCAGCCTGGCAATCAATGCCATGTTTTCACCCTCTTCCAGCTGCAGGTGCAGTTCAGGCGTGCTGCGCGCTTGCGGCAAGGCATTCAGGACGGCGCTGGGGTCGGCTTCGCGGCTGAGCAGTTCCAGCAGGCGTGCACCGGCATACAAGCCGTCGTCGAAGCCGTACCAGCGGTCCTTGAAGAAGACGTGCCCGCTCATTTCACCGCCCAGGGGGGCGCCGGTTTCGCGCAGCTTGGCCTTGACCAGCGAGTGCCCGGTTTTCCACATCAGCGGCTGACCGCCATGCTGGGTGACCCAGGGGGCGATGTGGCGCGTGCATTTGACGTCGTAGAGGATGGGTTGG
>DATLIB010000218.1:0-14695 GCA_035539595.1 Noviherbaspirillum sp. | reverse complement strand
GCATCTATCGGCTATGCGTCGGGCCAAGCATTGACAAACCGACCAGATTTCGCTCGACGAGCCATCGCAGTTCGAAGTGGCGGTTCCCCTCAATATGTGCGTGGTCAGGCGGTCGGGATTGCGACCAACGAGCTATGGGCCGCAGTGCGTTCCGGCATTTTCGACGACCTCGAAACCGCTCGCTATCGGTTCGATGAGATTACGCGTGCACATGACGACATGGACAGTCGGCGCTTGACCGGGCTGCCGGTTCTGATCACGTAGACCAACACCTTCTTCACCGATTGGCGCACTTCAGGTGGTTTCAAGAGGAGATCATTCAAGGTGAGTCGTGGAGAAGGCTCTGTGTTGCCAATCGCGACCAATAGTTCTCAGCACCTTCGAACAGCGTCAGCGTGCGGGTTGGAAATTGGAACAGTTGCCCCCGAGTCGAACCGCCATCATGGCGGTGCTCCGGTGACTCGACGGTGGTCGTCGGCGACATCCAGCAGACGCAGGACGGCGTCGACCAGACGGACGCGGTGAACATCGGGAACGTAACCGCCGGCGTCGCTTCCACGGCCGTCGGCGATGGACGCAGCGTTACGGTCGAGAACGGTCAGATGGTGCTACACCGTGACGGTGTGAGCACGATCACCATTCCAGCAGCACGCTAGCTCAAGAGAGGGATGGCAATGACGTTTATCCAAGTTACCGCAGTTGACCACAACGAACAGCACTTCGCGGTCACGATCAACGCAGGGAGAATCAAGCACATCCGTGCAGTAAGCGAAGGCCATCCTTAAGCTGGTCCAATGAGAAGTCTTTCCCCTCTGTCGGGTCCATAAGCTTGCGCTTGATAGCGCTGAAGTCCAGGTTTTCGACTGCCTCGGGTAAAACAGGAGTGCGGCTGCTTGCGTGAGTTCTACCGCCGTTGCCAGACATAAGTCCATTCCGATCCAACGACATACGAACCGATCAAGTTTTGAATGGTAGAAAGAAAGGTGTAAAGAATAAAAAAGCGCCCCCAAAGGCGCTTGTTTTCTTGGGTCTTGGCGGAGGCGGTGAGATTCGAACTCACGGAAGGGTTCCCCCTTCGCTGGTTTTCAAGACCAGTGCCTTAAACCACTCGGCCACACCTCCGTTCATAGAACGTATTGCAAGTCTTGGGGTACTACACTCGGATGCGGGCGCATCCATCCTCCAAAATTTGCGCAGTGCGAATTATACCTAACTCGCGTTCAATTGCTGCACGAGCTTTATCAAATTAATTCAAGAACATCTGTTGCAGGTCGTTCAGGAAACGTTGGCCCAGCGTGGTCGGCTTGATGATCTTGTGGTCGCGGTACAGCAGGCCCTTCGCCTCGGCGGCATTGAGTGCCTGTTCAATCGTGTTGAGGCTAAGCCCTGTGCGCTCGGCAAACAGGTTGACCTCACAACCGTTGGTCAGGCGCAACGCGTTGAGCATGAATTCAAAACCGAGCTCATCCCTGCCCAACTCGAATTCTTCCTGGATTGGATTACCGGCTTGTGCATGCTCAAGGTAGGCTTTCGGCTGCTTGTAACGCATCTGCCGCACGATTCTGTGCGGGAAGGAAATTTTTGAATGTGCACCCGCACCAATGCCTAGGTAGTCACCGAACTGCCAGTAATTCAGATTATGCCGCGCTTGTCGTCCAGGCTGGGCATAGGCGGAAACCTCGTAATGCGCATAGCCGGCCTCGGCGGTCTGTTGGCTGATCATGTCCTGTATTTCCGCACTACTGTCATCGTCCGGCACTTGCGGGGGATATTTGGCGAAATAGGTGTTCGGTTCCAGCGTCAGGTGGTACAGCGACAGATGCGGCGGCGCGAAACCGATTGCGGTCGCCACGTCCTGCTGTGCTTCGGCCAGCGTCTGCGAAGGCAGCGCATACATCAAGTCGAGATTGAAATTGTCGAAATTGGCATGGGCGATCTCGACCGCCAGACGCGCCTCCTTATCGTCGTGGATGCGCCCCAGTGCATGGAGATGGCTGGCATTGAAGCTCTGGATACCGATCGACAGGCGGTTAATGCCGCTAGCGCGATACGATTTGAATTTTTCCGCCTCGAAGGTACCGGGGTTGGCCTCCATGGTGACTTCGGCAGAGCTGTCCAGGGGCAGCAGTGTACGGAGGTCCGACAGGAGCCTATCCAAACCGCCGGCAGACATCAGGCTTGGCGTACCGCCACCAATGAAAACCGTGTAAATCTTGCGGCCCCAGATCAGGGGTAAGGCATTTTCCAGGTCGGTACGCAATGCCGCCAAATATTCCTCTTCCGGGAACCCGCCCTTGGCCTCATGTGAGTTGAAATCGCAATAGGGGCATTTGCGCACGCACCAGGGAAAATGCACATACAGAGACAAGGGCGGCAACGCGCTCAATTGCAGGCTACCAGGTTTAAGGAATGCGGTTGCCGCTTGTGCAGGCGAACGTGCTTCCGGCTTGCCGTTCAACGGAACGGGCTTGATAGGAATCATCGTAATTTTTCAATCAACATGCGCAACGCCTGTCCGCGATGGGACAAGCGGTTTTTTTCTTCGGCAGTCAGTTCCGCGACGGTCTTGCCCAGCGTCGGCAACCAGAAATAGGGATCGTAACCGAAACCGCCCGCGCCGCGCGGCTGCGCAATAATCTCGCCACTCCAGCGTCCGTCGGCAATCACTGGCTGGGGGTCGTTGGCATGGCGCACAAACACCAATACGCAATAATAATAAGCCGATCTGTCCCCATGCACTGCTAGATCGGCGATCAGTTTTTCGTTATTGCGCACGTCGGATTTCGGTTCGCCGGCATAGCGTGCTGAAAGCACGCCAGGGACACCACCGAGTGCGTTGACACAGATGCCTGAATCGTCAGACAGCGCTGGCAGGCCGGTCAATCGTGCTGCATGGCGCGCCTTTGCCAGCGCATTTTCGACAAAACTGGGATGCGGTTCGTCTGCTTCCGGCACATTGAAGTCCGCTTGCTTGCGAACATCGAAGCCAATCGGTGCGAGCATATCGCCGAATTCCTTCAGCTTGCCGGCATTGTTCGATGCGAGAACCAGAGTACGCGTCATGGATGAGTACACGAATAAAAGTATGCATTGCAGGCAACCTACCTGCAACGCTGATATATCGATGAAACAAATTTACTTCTATACAAAATCTACGCTAACAAACCAAGCGTTTTTTTCTGTAGCAAAATCAGATCGGCAATGCCTTGCTGCGCCAAGTCCAGCAACCGGTTCATTGTCACACGATCGAACGCTGCACCTTCGGCGGTGCCCTGCACTTCGACGAAATTCCCTGCATCGGTCATCACAACGTTCATATCGGTATCACAGTCCGAATCTTCAAGGTAATCAAGGTCAAGTACCGGCATGCCACGATAGACACCGACCGAGATGGCGGCAACAAAGTGCTTCAGCGGGATTGCCGTGGCCAACCCGACCTGGGTCAGTTTACTAAAAGCATCATGAGCAGCCACCATGGCACCGGTGATGGCTGCCGTACGCGTGCCCCCATCTGCCTGAATGACATCGCAATCAAGATGTAGAGTCCGCTCGCCAACGGCTTCCAGGTCGAAGGCCGCGCGCAGCGAACGACCGATCAGGCGCTGGATTTCCTGGGTACGGCCCGACTGCTTGCCTTTGGCGGCTTCTCGGTCCATTCGGGTATGGGTAGAACGTGGCAGCATGCCGTATTCGGCGGTCATCCAGCCCTGCCCTTTGCCTTTGAGGAAAGGCGGCACCTTTTCTTCAATGCTAGCGGTACAGATCACTTTTGTGTCGCCGAACTCGACCAATACCGATCCTTCGGCATGCTTGGTGTATTGGCGAGTCAGACGTACGGTACGCAAGGCATCGGCCGTGCGCCCGCTGGGACGGTTTTGAAACTGCATAAAAGGAACCTTAGTTTTTCGAGGTGATGCGTGAGGATTTTTCGATGGCGCTACGGATTTCCTCGATCGCTTTTTCGATTTCGGAATCGTTGAACACATCGGCCTGCTCAAGGTCCGCATGACGCGGCGCCTGGATCGTAGTGGTCACGCTACCGACAGGCAAGCTGTGGGTAACAATCGTATCGGGCGAATCCTGCAAGGTATTAGCCCCCTCCCACGTCATCGCCAATGCAGTCACGTTATCGCTCGTCTTGCCGGCAATGCCGACAGCGCTCGCCACCATCTCCGGCACGGCCCGTACGACAGTATTGGCATACAAGCTTTGTGCAAGCACATGTTCCGGCAATACCGACCAGAGACCGTCAGAGCACAATAGGATGACATCGCCCGGTTGCAGACTGGCGCGTCGTGATAATTCGACAATCGGTATATTTGGCGCACCCAGGCAGTTGAACAGCTTATTGCGCTCCGGATGCCTGTCGCGCTCAGAAGGATCAACCTTGCCTTGGGCGATGAGGCTTTCAATGCGCGAATGGTCGCGCGTACGTGCGAGAATTTGCCCCGAGCGCATCCAGTACAGGCGGGAATCCCCACAATGCGCCCAGAACGCGCAATTGTGCTGAATCAGGCACGCGACGATAGTCGTGCGCGGTGTTTCCGGCAACTGATTAACCGCCCGATAGCGATGAATTTCGCGGTGTGCCGCCAAGAAGCTTTCTTCAAGAAATTTTTCCGGCTTTTTGACATAGGGGCTGGCATTCTCCTGAAACAACACACCAATCGTCTGCAAGGCAATCGTCGCGGCCACATCTCCCTGAATATGGCCGCCCATACCGTCAGCCAGCACCAGCAACAATGCGTCGCGGGTAAAACTGTAGCCCATGCGGTCCTGATTATTTCTGCGGCCGCCGATGTGGCTTTCTTGATAAACAGAAAAGCGCATGAACGTTCCAGTTAACGGTTGTTGTTATGGATAGTAGTGGGCGCGGCCTGAACTTCGTTGCCGGGACCACAGAACAGGCCGCGCAGCCTGGCAGATAATCGCTCCATGAAAGCGACTTCCTTTTGCACCGGCGCCGGCTCGCGTAGCGCCTTTTGCAAAGCGAATACGCTTTGCGGCCGCTCCAGCGGGTCAATCCGCAAACTCCAGCGGATTACCTGGATCAGTTCGCGGGAGTACATGCCTTCCAGCTTGCTGAAATGATCCTCCATTTTTTCGTTAATCTTGCGCTGATCAGCTGCTTGCGGCGGCGCGCCGACCATGCAGGCAAACATGGAAGCACCGATACTGTAGATATCCGTCCACGGCCCAAGATTGCCGTTTTTGCTATACAACTCCGGCGGGGCGAATCCTGGCGTGTACATCGGATACAACTTTGGCATATCCGTCTTGAGCGTCTGCCGCGCAGCGCCGAAATCCAACAGAATCGGCGTGCCATCCATGCGAAGGTAAATGTTGGCCGGCTTCAAATCAAGGTGCAGCAGTTTGTTCGCATGCACTTCCCGCAATCCGTTCATCACCTGATTGAACATTTTGCGGATGAAACGCTCCGAAACCAGGGGTCGCTCGCCCTTTTCACGGCGCCGCAGAATATGCTCTTGCAAGGAACGTCCGGATTCGTAAGCCATCACCATGTAGACTGTATCGTTGGCGCGAAAAAAGTTGATGACGCTCACCACGTTGGGATGTGCGATCCGCGCCAAGGCGCGTCCTTCTTCAAAAAAGCATTTCAGACCAATGCGGAAAACCGAAAGATTCTCTGGGGAAATAGCTGGCGCCAGTTCACCGGGTTGACGCAAGGCAAGCGAGCTAGGCAAATATTCCTTGATTGCAACAGCATTGCCGTCTTCATCGTAAGCGAGATAGACGATACTGAACCCGCCGGACGCAATCTTCTTTACAATGCGATATCCAGCTATTTCAAGTCCGTCCGGCAACGGAGAGTTGTTTTGCGAAGCCATGGTTTCGTAGATGAATTGACTTGCGATTGTGTGGATAAATCACTGATTTGTAAAGCAAGGATATATCTTGACCATCTGCAGCATGACTGGCTATGCGGTCGCCACGCGCGAAACTGGCGCCGGCACATTGACCATTGAACTCAAGAGCGTCAATTCGCGGTTCCTCGACTTGCAATTCCGCATCAATGATGAATTGCGCGCACTGGAGCCGGCGATGCGCGAAGCCATCATGGCGCGTGTGAACCGCGGCAAGGTGGAGTGTCGTCTCAGTTTCGGTCGCAAAGCAAGTGGTGCGGCGGCGCAGAACCTTAACACCTCCGTGCTTGAGTCGCTGGCAAAAATGCAAAAAGAAATCCACCAGCACTTTGCTAATGCGCCCGTCATGTCTGTCAACGAGTTGCTGCGCTGGCCTGGCATGCTTGAAGAAACAGACATCGCCCAGGAAAGCCTGCAAGCAGAGGTTCAAGCAGCAATGACCGACGCTTTACAAGCCTTCGTTGAGTCGCGGGCGCGCGAAGGTGCAGCCTTGCAGACCATGCTGCTATCCCGAGTCGACGATATGGAAGCCATAGTGGAACGCATCATGCCATTGATTCCACAGGCAATTGTGCAATTCCAGCAAAGAGCCACTGAGCGCATGAAAGAAGCCCTCGGCTTGGCCGCTCCGAATGGCAATGCCATCGTGTCGCACGAAGAAGCGCTGGAACGCATCCGACAGGAAGTGACGCTATACGGCATCCGTATCGATGTTGCGGAAGAGTTGTCGCGTCTGTCCACGCATCTTGCCGAAACTCGCCACGTTCTCAAAAAAGGCGGCCAAGTTGGCAAACGGCTCGACTTCATGATGCAGGAACTCAATCGTGAAGCTAATACGGTCGGCTCAAAAGCAGCACTCAAAGAACTATCCGACGCATCGATGGCAATGAAGCTGCTAATTGAGCAGATGCGCGAACAAGTCCAAAATCTCGAATAAGTCCGATAACCGTTACAGCAAGTCGAAAACCTTATGATCGAAGTCCTCTCTCCTTCCGGCAGCCTGTTCATGGTCGTTGCCCCCTCCGGCGCCGGCAAATCCACGCTAGTCAATGCCCTATTGGAGCAGGAGCCAGCCATCAGGCTATCCATCTCATTCACCACGCGCGCCCCTCGTCCAAAGGAACAACATGGCCGCGAGTACTACTTCATTGCGGTGGAGGATTTTCTGAAACGGCGCGACGCCGGGGAATTTTTGGAGTCGGCAGAAGTCCACGGTAATTACTACGGAACATCACGCCTACTGATCGAAGAGCACATGAAAGCTGGAACCGATGTGTTGCTCGAAATCGACTGGCAAGGTGCTCAACAGGTGAGAAAGCAGTTTCCGGATGCAATCGGTGTCTTTATTTTGCCTCCATCGATTGCGGCATTAGAGGAGCGTTTAAAAAAACGCGGACAGGATGAACCCAACGTGATTACGCGCCGTATTCTGGCCGCCGGTGGCGAAATCGCGCACGCGCCCGAGTTTGAATATGTTATTATCAATCAAGAGTTTGCGACTGCCTTGTCGGAGTTGACAGCCATTGTCAAAGCAAGCCGTTGCCGCTTCGCGCAACAAACTGCACGCAACACATCACTGTTTGCCCAACTGGGTATCCACGCCAATTTAAGCTGACGCTGCATTTAGGAGTAAGAATGGCCCGTATTACCATCGAAGATTGCCTCAAACACATCCCCAACCGCTTCCAATTGACTTTGTCGGCAACATATCGTGCCCGCCAACTGCTGCAAGGTCATACGCCAAAGGTTGAAGCGAAGGACAAACCCACAGTGATCGCACTACGCGAGATTGCGTCGGGCAAAGTTGGCATTGAGATGCTGAAGAAAGTACCGAGTTAAGTAGCAACAGTGCCATGTGGCTGATATCCTTAAAAAATGAACCTGACTCCAACAGATTCAACACTATCAGCTGCGCCAAACGGCCGGGCGGATTCTGATCGCCCGGCGTCAAAGAACATCGACTCTCTTCTGAAGTCCGATCACTTCGGAGCGCAAGCTCCCGCTATTGCTTCCGTAGCGCTGCTCAACAATAAACTATCCGATTACCTGACACCTTCTGAAATGAAGAAGGTAAAAGAGGCGTACCGCTTTTCGGACGAAATGCACCTAGGTCAGATCCGCAAGTCTGGCGAACCCTATATTTCCCACCCTATTGCGGTCGCTGAAATCTGTGCCGACTGGAAACTTGACGCGCAGGCAATCATGGCAGCGCTGCTGCATGACGTGATGGAAGATCAGGACGTCAAGAAGGAAGAACTGATTGAGCGTTTCGGTGCTCCGGTCGCAACCTTGGTCGATGGCCTCTCGAAGCTGGACAAGATCGAGTTCCAAAGTCAGATTGAAGCGCAAGCGGAGAACTTCCGCAAGATGCTGCTGGCCATGGCGCGCGACGTGCGTGTCATCCTTGTGAAGCTGGCCGACCGTCTGCACAACATGCGCACACTGGACTTTATGTCCGCGGAGAAGAAGCGGCGTATTGCGCGCGAGACGATGGAAGTGTATGTGCCGATTGCACACCGTCTCGGCCTTAATAACATTTACCGTGAATTGCAAGACTTGGCCTTTTCGCACCTTTACCCGGTGCGGTACAAGACCTTATCCAAAGCGGTCAAAGCAGCCCGCGGCAATCGCCGGGAGGTTGTCAGCAAAATTCTTGAAGCCGTGAGCAACACGCTGGCAGCAACGGACATCCCGGCACAAGTCTATGGCCGCGAAAAAACCCTCTACGGCATTTACCGCAAGATGCGCAACAAGCATCTGTCGTTTTCTCAAGTCCTCGATGTGTACGGCTTCCGTATCGTGGTCGATAACTTTGCCAGCTGCTACGTGGCACTTGGCACGTTGCATGCGCTATACAAGCCCATGCCGGGCAAGTTCAAGGATTACATTGCGATTCCCAAGCTCAATGGCTACCAATCGCTACACACCACCTTGATTGGCCCTTACGGCACTCCCGTTGAATTCCAGATACGAACCCAGGAAATGAACCGCGTCGCCGAAGCTGGCGTTGCCGCACATTGGCTCTACAAAGATGAAGACGCTTGCCTGACTGACTTACAGCAGCGTACACATGCGTGGCTGCAATCCTTGCTGGACATCCAGAAGCAAACAGGCGATTCCGCCGAATTTCTGGAGCATGTCAAAGTCGATCTCTTCCCGGATTCGGTTTATGTATTCACGCCGAAGTCAAAAATCATTGCTCTGCCGCGTGGCGCGACAGTGCTGGATTTTGCCTACACCATCCATACCGATATCGGCGATCAAGCCATTGCTGCGCGCGTTAATCACGAGCACGCAGCGCTGCGCACTGAATTGCGTAATGGCGATATCGTTGAAATCGTGACGACCCCCTCGTCCCGCCCCAGCCCGAACTGGCTCACCTTTGTCCGTACCGGCAAGGCCCGCTCCGCGATTCGACATCATCTGCGCACCGTCAATTTGGCCGAATCCACTGAGTTAGGCAAACGCCTGCTGAGCCAAGCACTAGTCACATTGCAGGTTGATCCGGCACTGAAGGATGCGCTTGTAGAAAAACTGCTGAATGAATCAAGCGCAAAATCGCTGGAGGAAATATATGCCGACATTGGTGTTGGCAAGCGCATGGCAACGTTGGTGGCGCGCCACATCCGTGGCTTGATGGAAAACGACACCTCGTCCCCACTACCTCCCATCACCAGTGACACAGCCTCCGGCAAACTCGACCCGGTGACGATCTCCGGTAACGAAGGCATCTCGGTACAACTCGCACCGTGTTGTCATCCGATTCCGGGCGACAGCATCTTCGGACAACTGAAACGCGACCAAGGCGTCAGCGTGCACTCCACGGACTGCGAGCTTGCAAAACGGCAGCATGCCAAAGAACCGGACCGCTGGATTGAACTAGTTTGGGATACTGAACGCAGCCGCCGCTTCGAGTGCCGCATCACGGTACTGATCGCTAACCAGAAAGGCGTCCTGGCACGCGTGGCCGCCGAGATTGGCGAATCGGATGCCAACATTACCTATGTCGGTATGGATGACCACGCAGAAAACCTGATGCAACAATTGCACTTCACGATTCAGGTGGAGGACCGCATCCACTTAGCTCGGTTGATGCGTAATGTACGGCGTATTCCCGGGGTTGCGCGAATACTGCGTGAACGAGGCTAACCCTCTTCGGGCAAGCATAAGCTCCCCGCTTTTTCTATATCAATTCATCCTGCATGTAGTTTTTTGTGCACCCGCCGCAGCCCCAGCCACACGCCTGCGGCAATCAAAGGCACTAGCAAACCAGTCCACATATCAGGATTGATCGGCCAACCGGCCGCTTTTGCAGCCTTGCCACCATAGTTGAACAAACCGGCAAGGTAATAGGAAATCGCCACCACCGATAAACCTTCGACAGCCTGTTGCAGCCGTAATTGTTGTGCAGCGCGCGCGTTCATCGACTGCAGTATCTGGCGGTTTTGGCGCTCCTGCACGATACCGACGCGCGTGCGTAACAAATCGTTGGTATTGGCAATCCGGTCCGCCAGCGACTCCTGTCGTCGTGCCACCGTTTCGCAAGTATTCATGGCTGGCGTCAGTCGACGATCCATGAACTCGCCCACAGTAGGGATGCCCTCAATCCGTGCTTCACGCAACTCGTCGATGCGGGCTTTCACCAAATGAAAATAGGCTTGGGATGCGGAGAAACGGTAACTGTTTTCAAGCGATAGCTTTTCAATCCGCGCAGCCAAACCGGTAATCGTACTCAGCAGCGCTTGTTCGCCTTCTGCGTCGACAGTGTGTTGCGCGGCGGAGGTATCTGCATCAACCATGGCGGCAGTCAGCGTGGCCAACTCTCTTTCGATCACATTCAGCACCGGCGTAGCATGTTGAGCATGCGGCAGGCCCAGTAAGGCCATCATCCGATAGGTTTCAATTTCCAGTACGCGTTGCACCAGGCGGCCCGATTGTTGCTCCCGCAAATCGACATCACGCACCACGAAGCGACTGAACCCATCCGACTGGATCAGGAAGTCGGTCCAGAGTTCGCCGCCTTGCAGCACTTGACTGCCTACCAGTCCGCTGCCTTCAAACACCCGTCGCAAACCGCTGGAAAATTCGTCGACCGGCCCCCGCGTATTATCTAGCACGACATGAGCGGCAACCATGATCTTGCCCTGCAAGCTGATGAGCCACTCCTGAGGGAGATGAAATAAAGGTACGCGTTCGAATGCCTCCTGCAACGTCAACCTGTCATCGTGGCGTTCGGCAAAAGTATAGGTTGCGAATTCGGTATGGCACTCCCATTTCACGCGAAAACGCCCGAAATCATGGAAAAAGTATCTCGCGTCTGGCCCAGGTGAAGCCACGCCGAAATGCGTGCACAATGCGGCAAGTGTCGTATGTTGATTGGCGTCGTCGTGTGCATACACTGCCAAATGCGTCAGACTCTCCGGCGCTTCGAGGCGCAAAAAGGGACGGGAATGCACCTCCGCAGCCAACGGAACGCGCAGGGCATGATTCAAACTCGAATAAATCATCGGGATGGATTCGTGATGGTTTTTATAAGAAAATTTTTATCACAGCAAATTCTTTGCCGAAATTCCGCTTTGTACTGGCAAGATGTGGCAAAGACGCAATCGGATCTGCCCCAAAAAAAACAGTAGGCATATGCACGAGAACATTTATTGCCTAGGATAACTGACCGCAAGGATCGTGAGCGTATCCACGCCGGAAGGCGTCTTGAGAACGACCTCGTCGCCCTCGCGTGCTTTTGTCAACGCACGCGCCACAGGGGAAATCCAACTGATCTTGCCATTCAAGGGATCGAGTTCATCAATACCGACGATAGTCACGACAACTTCCTCCCTCGCCTTGTTTTCGTAGGTGACCGTTGCACCAAAAAAAATCTGGTCGCTACCATGATGCACACTCGGATCGACGATCTCTGCAAGATCGAGGCGTTTAGTCAGGAACCGAATCCGGCGATCGATTTCGCGTAATCGGCGCTTGCCGTAGATGTAGTCGCCATTCTCGGATCGATCTCCGTTGGACGCAGCCCAGGACACTACACGTACAACCTCCGGTCGCTCGACATCAATCAGGCGTAATAACTCCTCCTTCATGCGCCGATGCCCCTCTGGCGTCATGTAGTTTTTTGTGCCTGCCGGAATCGCTGGCGTTGTCGCATCCAGCTCGTCATCATCCTCGGATTCTTTGACAAATGCTTTGCTCATGATTCGTATTGTAGCGCTGGGGCCGCCATGTCCCCACGCCTATCAGGCACGGCGAGTACCGGTAGGCACGGTGACTGTCGTTCCGGTTTCAAGAGTGAAGGACGCACCGCTATCACGTTCCAGCGCTTTGACTAAATAAGGCATCAGCTCACGCAACATCGGCTCCAATGTCCACGGTGGATTAATCACGAACATGCCACTGCTGTGCAGGCCGAAACCGTCGGGCGAAGGCGAACTGATGGACAAGGTGACATTCAACCAGCCATTACCAGGCAAGCGCTTGAGCCTGTCGGGCAACTGACGCGACTCCATACGCTGCAGGACCGGATACCAGACGGCATACATGCCGGTGGCAAAGCGTCCCAATGCATCGTCCAAGACATTTTTCACCAACCGGTAATCGTCTTTGTTTTCGTACGGCGGATCGATCAAAACCAGACCGCGACGTGATGGCGGCGGCAGCAATGACTTCAGCCCAACGAAGCCATCTCCCTTCTGGATCATCACACGCTTACCCCGTCCACTCGGACGCTGCCCCTGCTCCGCTGCATGCTTTTCAATCTTGCGGAAATTCTCTTCAAGGATTTTGCTATCGCTCGGATGCAGTTCGAATAGACGTATACGATCACTTTCGCGTGCAATTTTTTCCGCACAATACGGAGAACCGGGGTAATAGCGCATCTTGCCGCTCGGGTTCATCGACTTCACCAATTGCATGTAATCGGCCAAAGGCGGAGGCAGGTCTGTACGACTCCATAGGCGGCTAATGCCAGTTTCGTACTCGACGCTCTTGGCCGCATAACCGGTATCAAGCGCATACGCGCCAGCACCGGCATGTGTGTCGATGTACATGTATGGCGTGTCTTTTTGGCCGAGATAACGCAGTAAGTGGATGAGAACAGTATGCTTCAGGACGTCGGCATGGTTGCCCGCATGGAAAGCGTGGCGGTAACTCAGCATAAGGGGGCCTGTCGGGGTGGGGGTTGGCAAGGGCGCCCATTTTAACAACTCTGCTCTATCTCTACCCGCCAATCTTGTGAAAGTGGCTGAGAGTTAACGCCAGCCAATGAGGTTTTCAACAGCCAGACATGCAGCTCATCATGTTGCTCAAAAAGAAAACCGCACCTGCCGGTGCGGTTTTCTATCGGAAGCAAATACGACTCAGGCCACTTTCTTACCGTCGAAAAACTGCTCATCTTCTGTCGAGCCATGCAGCGCCGTTGTCGAAGACTGACCTTGCTGGATCGCTTGGGTCACAGCGTCGAAGTAGCCGGTACCGACTTCACGCTGATGCTTGACCGCAGTAAAGCCCTTCTCTGCCGCCGCAAATTCCGCTTCTTGCAACTCGACAAAGGCGGACATCTGGTTACGCGCATAGCCGTGTGCCAGATTGAACATTGAGTAGTTCAGCGAGTGGAAACCAGCCAGCGTGATGAATTGGAATTTATAACCCATTGCGCCGAGTTCTTTCTGGAACTTCGCAATAGTTGCATCGTCCAGGTTTTTTTTCCAGTTAAAGGATGGCGAGCAGTTATACGACAGCAGCTTGCCTGGGAACTTGGCGTGAATTGCTTCAGCAAATCGCTTTGCAAACGCGAGGTCCGGCTTGCCTGTTTCGCACCAGACGAGATCCGCATACTCGGCGTAGGCCAAACCACGGGAAATTGCTTGTTCAATACCCGGCTTTGTCTTGAAGAAGCCTTCGACGGTGCGCTCGCCGGTGCAGAACGGCTTGTCGTTGTCGTCTACGTCAGAAGTCAGCAAATCGGCTGCCTCGGCATCGGTCCGTGCAATCACTAAGGTCGACGTGCCGGAAACGTCAGCAGCGAGACGCGCGGCATTCAGTTTTTCAATCGCTTCGCGGGTCGGCACCAGCACCTTGCCGCCCATATGGCCACACTTCTTCACGGAGGCCAACTGGTCTTCGAAGTGAACGCCTGCTGCCCCAGCTTCGATCATCGACTTCATCAACTCAAATGCGTTCAACACACCGCCGAATCCAGCCTCGGCGTCAGCCACGATCGGCGCAAAGAAATCGATGTCGTTCTTACCTTCCGACCACTGTATCTGATCTGCACGCTGGAAAGTGTTATTGATGCGGCGGACCACTGACGGCACCGAATTCGCCGGATAGAGCGATTGGTCGGGATACATCTCACCCGCCAGATTGGCATCACCGGCGACCTGCCAGCCCGACAAGTAAATGGCTTTCAGGCCGGCCTTGACCTGCTGCATTGCTTGGTTGCCAGTGAGCGCCCCGAGTGCATTGACGAAAGGTTCGTTATTGACCAAATTCCAGAGTTTTTCTGCGCCGCGCTTGGCCAAGGTGTGTTCAATCTGCACGGAACCACGTAGACGAACGACGTCTTCTGCGGAGTAATTACGTTTGATACCTTTCCAGCGCGAGTTTTCGGCCCAGTCGTTAGTCAGTGCCTGGATTTGCTGTTCGCGAGATGCCATGGTCATTCTCCTGTTTGGTTGGCGTGAAAATAAAAACGAAGACGCGTTGAGAGAATAATAGGCGTTTTTTTGCGGAGCAACAAGGTCTTATATAAGACATATAATCTATTTTTTTATATTTACATTCAAGTACTTACAGTTTAATTT
>DATLIB010000217.1:0-34064 GCA_035539595.1 Noviherbaspirillum sp. | reverse complement strand
GAAGGGTGACATGATCGTTGTCACCTGGGGCGAGCCGATGGGCCAGGTCGGTGGTACCAACGCCTTGAAGATCATGAAGATCGGCGAATACTAATAGGACTTATGCAAAACCGCCCCAGCCGCGTTGTGTTGCCTTGTCGTACTAGATGACCTGCCTGCGGCAACACGCCTTGCTGGGACAATTTTGCGTAAGTCCTGCTTGTTTTGTACACAAGTGCAAAAAACGAGGATAGCGCAATCATGGCCGGAATGCCGGCCGCGCGCCCGGCATTCCGCGGTGCAAGTCAGGAGGCTTGAGGCTTGGCCTGTTCGCGCCGGTTGAACCCGGCCACCATGTCGAAACGGAACAGACGGCATTCCAGTGCGCCATTGAAAAAGGGCGTCTTGCGCGATTCCTTCAGGCGCAGCATTTTCGGCAGGCTCAGGTCGGCGGTGAACAGGAAAACCTTCCATCCGGCAAAGCGCTGCTTGAGCGTGGTGCTGAACGCGCCGTAGAAGGCGACGGTCATTTCATCTGCCGGTTGGGTGCTGTCGCCGCGCACGCCGATCCGTTCGCCATAGGGCGGGTTGGTCAGGACGATGCCCGGTGTTTCGCTGGGCGCTTTTACTTCCTGCGCTTCGATCTGCTTGAGCGGAACATCGAACTGGATGCCGGCATAGCGCAGATTGTTGCGCGTCATGACCACCATGTCGCCCGAGATATCGCTGCCGAACAGGGTGGGTTCGGTCGGCAAGGGATTCGGCTTGAAGTCACCCTTGATGGCGAGCCATTCTTCATTATTGAATCCGAGGAATTTTTCAAAGGCGAAATTGCGTCGCGCACCCGGTGGAATGCCAGCCAGGATTTGTGCCGCTTCGATCAGGATGGTGCCGGAACCGCACATCGGATCGAACAGCACCGTGCCTGGTTTCCATCCGGAGACGCGTAGCAAACCTGCTGCGAGATTTTCGCGTAATGGCGCATCGCCGGTTTCCTGCCGCCAGCCGCGTTTGAACAAGGCCTCGCCCGAGGTATCGAGATAAACCGTGTAACTGTGCGCGTCGAGAAAGCCGACGATGCGCATATCCGGCGTGCGCGTATCGACCGACGGGCGCTTCGTATACAGGTCGCGGAAGCGGTCGCATACGGCGTCTTTGATCTTCAGCGTCGTGAACTCCAGGCTCTTCAACGGCGACTTGATTGCGGTCAGATCGACCCGGATCGTGTGATCGACATCGAACCACTCTTCCCATGGTTGTGCCAGGGTCAGGTCGTAAATGTCGTTTTCGTTGGTGTAGCCGCCTTGCGCGATACGCAGCAACACACGCGAGGCGATGCGCGAGAAGAGGTTGAGACGATAGCTGTCGGCCAGCGTACCGGAGCAATGCACGCCGCCCGGCACCTGGTTATGGACCTTGAGCGTGCGGCTATGTTGCGCAATTTCGCCGATTTCCTCGGCCAATGCGGCTTCCAGGCCGCGCGGGCAGGGACAGAAAAATGAATGTGACATGGGGAACCCTTTATCCGTAGTGAAACTGCTTGTTTCGTTCTTGTCCGACGTGTCGCTGTCGTGAGGACGTTAAATGATGGCGGCTTTTTTCCGGCTTCAATCTTCAATCGCCGTGTCCGGCCTCCGGTTTAAAACGGTTTGACCACTGCCAGAATGACCGCGAGCAGCAGGCCGATCACCGGGACTTCATTGAACCAGCGATACCAGGTATGGCTGCGCTGGTTGTTCCCGGATTCGAATTTTTTCAGCAGCGAGCCGCACGCATGGTGATAGCCGACGAGCAGGATCACAATCGCCAGTTTTGCATGCAGCCAGCCGTTGCCCGGCCCCATGCCGATGCCGTAGCCCAGCCATAGCCACAAGCCGAAGGCGAGCGCAGGGATGGCGAGCATGCTCATGAAGCGATACAGCCTGCGCGCCATGATCAGCAGACGGGTGACGGCGGTGGCGTCTGTTTCCATCGCCAGGTTGACGAAGATGCGCGGCAGGTAGAACAGTCCCGCAAACCAGGAAACGACAAATACGATGTGCAGCGATTTGACCCAAAGCATGGCTTACTCCCTGATTTCACCGTGGCCGAATACCACGTATTTAAGCGATGTCAGTCCTTCCAGCCCGACCGGACCGCGTGCGTGCAGCTTGTCGTTGGAGATGCCGATTTCTGCGCCCAGTCCGTATTCGAAACCGTCCGCAAAGCGGGTTGAGGCGTTCACCATGACGGAGGCGGAATCGACTTCGCGCAGGAAGCGCATGGCACGGCTGTAATCCTCGGTGACGATGGCGTCGGTATGCTGAGACGAATAGGTGTTGATATGGTCGATGGCCTGGCCGACGTCATCGACGAGCTTGACCGCGAGAATGGCGGCTAGGTATTCGGTGTGCCAGTCCTCTTCGGTGGCTGCGCTCAGGTGCGGATAGCCGGACAGAATCCGGTGCGCATCCTCGTCGGCACGCAAAGCAACTTCCTTGGTGGCATACAGTGCGGCCAGTTTCGGCAGCACTTGCGCTGCGATGCCGCGCGCAACCAGCAGCGTTTCCATCGTGTTGCAGGTGCCGTAACGATGGCATTTGGCATTGAAAGCGACTTTCAGGGCTTTCTCGATATCCGCCTTGTCGTCGATAAACACATGGCAGATACCATCGAGATGCTTGATCATCGGCACCGTTGCTTCCTTCATGAGGCGCTCGATCAATCCCTTGCCGCCGCGCGGCACGATCACGTCCACGTACTGCGGCATGGTGATCATTTCGCCGACGGCGGCGCGGTCGGTGGTTTCGACGATCTGCACCGCGTCATCCGGCAGGCCGGCACCGGTCAATCCTTCCTGCACCAGTTTTGCCAGCGCCTGATTGCAATGGATTGCCTCAGAACCGCCGCGCAGAATGGTGGCATTGCCGCTCTTGATGCACAGGCCGGCGGCATCGACCGTCACGTTCGGCCGCGCTTCATAAATAATCCCAATGACGCCGAGCGGCACGCGCATCTGTCCGACCTGGATACCGCTGGGGCGATATTTCATGTTCGAGATTTCGCCGATCGGGTCCGGCAGCGCCACGATCTGTTCCAAGCCTTCAGCCATCGTGGCGATCGCCTTGTCCGACAGCGTCAGGCGGTCCAGCATGGCGGCGTCCAGGCCGTTGGCTTGCGCGGCGTCCAGGTCTTTCCGGTTGGCGGCGCGCAGCATATCGGCATCGCGCCGGATGGCGGCGGCGATGAGCGACAGCGCACGGTTCTTGGCCGCCGTATCGGCCTTGGCCATCGCACGCGATGCCTTGCGGGCGCGTTGGCCGACCTCGTTCATGTAGTGCTTGATGTCCATGGTTGAGCGAGCTAGCGTAAAAATTGTTGAATTAGGACTGATGCAAAACCGCCCCAGCCGCGTTGTGTTGTCTTGTCGTACGAGAGGTACTGTCTGCGGCAATAGCGCAGCGCCTGCTCCCGTCGGATGACTATGTCGTTCAGACGTGGGCGATCTTCAAGCCCAGCTGCAGCAAGGCATCCCACGCGTCGCCGGCAAACGCCTTGGCGCGCAGGCCCTTGACCATCTTATCGATTTGCGCCGCTTCCTGCAGTGCGCCTTCCAGCGTCGCCAGCTTCAGGCGGCGCACGGCCGGTTCCATCAGGCGCTCCCGCGGGCCCCAGATGCGGTATTCCTTCAGCAGCATGCCGATGGACTTGCCCTGTGCGGTGCCTGCCTTGATCTTCAGCAGGGTGCGGATTTCTTCCGCCATCGCCCACAGCACCAGGGGCAATGCTTCGCCTTCGCCTTTCAGCCCCTCGATCATGCGCACCAGCCGCGCGGCATCGCCGGCCAGCATCGCTTCATTGAGCTTGAAGACGTCATAGCGCGCCACATTCAACACGGCATCCTGCACCTGCTCGAAGCTGAGCTTGCCTTCCGGATGCAGCAGCGCCAGCTTCTGGATTTCCTGATGTGCGGCGAGCAGGTTGCCTTCCACTCGGTCAGCGATGAAATCGATGCTTTGCCGGTCGGCGCTCTGGCGCTGCGCCGCCAACCGCGTGCCTATCCAGTTCGGCAGTTGCGCGCGTTCCACCATCGGGATATCGATGTATACCGCAGCCTGTTGCAATGCCGCGACCCAGGCGCTCTTCTGCGTTTGCCAATCCAGCTTGGGCAGGGCGATCAAGGTCACGTTGTCGGGATTAGTCGCCGTCACATACGCTTGCAGCGCCTGTCCGCCATCCTTGCCCGGTTTTCCGGTCGGGATGCGCAGCTCGATCAGTTTGCGGTCGCCGAATAAGGATTGCGACTGATTGGCCGCGAGCAGTTCACCCCACTTGAAGCTGCGCTCGACCACCAGCACTTCCCGTTCGGTGCAACCTTGCGCGCGTGCCGCTTTACGAATCCTGTCCGCCGCTTCCAGCGCCAGCAAGTGCTCGTCGCTGCTAATCACGTACAGCGGCGCGAGCGATTTCGCCAGTTGCGCGTCGAGAGCCTCAAGCCGTAGCTGCATGGGGGTTCCGTTCAGGCCGATTTCAGCGTCGCCATCCGGCGCAAAATCTGCTGCACCAGGTCCGACTGCATATCGCGGTACAGCATCTCTTCTTCTTTTTCCTTCGCGATGACTTGCGATTCATTGAAGCTGATGTCACGCTTGAGCGTGATCTCGGTCGGTGCCAGCAGCTCTTTCCCGCTACGGTCTTTCACGCGGAAGTTCAGCCGGTAATACAGCGAATACTCGCGCACGCGGCCCTGGGTGTTCAAGGACAGCGTGGCTTTCTCGCGCGCTTCCGACAGTATTTCGATGAGGGCGTCGGCTGCGTTTGGATCGGTCACGACAACCGTGTTGCCGCTTGCCCGGATGTTGCGTTTCAGTTCAACGCCGAGCTGCGAGGATTCGGGAACGCCGATATAAATGGTCTTGAACGGCAGGAGACTCTGGCCGTTCGATCCGCGCAGCTGAAAGCCGCATGCGGCAAGCGAAGCAGTGGCGGCAAGGGCAAGGATGCAGGCGGCGCGACGATTCATTCGGCTCTCCGGGTTAGGCAACAATATTGACCAGCTTGCCGGGAACGATGATGACTTTCTTCGGCGTGCCTTCGACGAATTTTTTCACGTTCTCATTGGCCAGCGCTGCAGCTTCGATCGTCGCCTTGTCGGCATCTTTTGCGACCGTGACGCTGCCGCGCAGCTTGCCGTTGACTTGCACCATCAGCGCGATTTCCGCCTGCTCCAGCGCGCCTGCATCAACCTGCGGCCAAGGCGCATCCAGAATGCCGCCGTGATCCTTGGCAAAGCCAAGTTCTTGCCACAGCACATGGGTGATGTGCGGCGCGACTGGATTCAGCACGCGCAGGAAAATCGACAAACCTTCAGCGATGACCGCGTTCGATGCAGCGGAATCGTCCAGTTTGGCCGCCTCCAGCGTGTTGAGCATTTTCATGCAGGCGGAGACAACGGTGTTGTACTGAATGCGCTTGAAATCATGGTCTGCCTGCTGCAGGATTTTGTGGATCTCGCGGCGTACGGTCTTGTGCATTTCCGGCAGGCCGGCGAAGTCGGTAGTGCTTGCGCTAGCCACGCGTGCGGATTGCGCATGTGCATAAGCCCACACGCGCCGCAGGAAGCGGTTCGCGCCTTCCACGCCGGTACCCGACCACTCTAGGGTTTGCTCCGGCGGCGAGGCGAACATCGTGAACAGACGCGCTGTGTCGGCACCGTACTGGTCGATCTGGGCCTGCGGGTCAATGCCGTTGTTCTTCGACTTCGACATTTTTTCGGTACCGCCGATGGCGACCGGCTTGCCGTCGGTGTTCAGCACCGCGGAAACCGGGCGGCCCTTGTCGTCGAAAGTCAGTGCCACGTCCGCCGGATTAAACCAGGTCTTCTTGCCGCTTTCGTCTTCGCGGTAATAGGTTTCGTTCAGTACCATGCCCTGCGTAAGCAGGTTAACGAAGGGTTCGTCGAACTTGAGCAGGCCGAAGTCACGCATTACCTTGGTCCAGAAGCGCGCATACAGCAAGTGCAGCACGGCATGCTCGATGCCGCCGATGTACTGGTCCATCGGCATCCAGTAATCGTTGCGCGCATCGACCATCGATTCGCTGCTGCCGGGTGAGCAATAGCGCATGTAATACCAGGACGAATCGACGAAGGTGTCCATGGTGTCGGTTTCCCGGCGTGCCGGTTTGCCGCATTGCGGGCAGTCGACGTGCAGGAATTGCTCGTGCTTGTTGAGCGGGTTGCCGCTGCCATCCGGTACACAGTCTTCCGGCAGCACTACCGGCAGGTCTTTTTCCGGCACAGGCACGTCGCCGCAGTCGGCGCAATGAATGATCGGGATCGGCGTGCCCCAATAGCGCTGGCGGGAGATGCCCCAGTCACGCAGGCGGTAGGTAATTTTCTTTTCGCCGATGCCTTTAGCAGCGAGATCGGCCGCAACCGCATCGACCGCCGCTTGATAATTCAAGCCGTCGTACTTGCCGGAATTGATGCAGACGCCGTTTTCCTTGTCCGCGTACCACTCCTGCCACGCCTCGGTCGAGTAGGTCTTGCCTTCGACCGCGACGACTTGCTTGATCGGTAAATTGTATTTTTTTGCAAAGGCAAAGTCGCGCTCGTCATGCGAAGGCACACCCATCACGGCGCCATCGCCATACGTGATCAACACGTAGTTGCCGACCCAGACTTCGACTTTTTCGCCGGTCAGCGGATGCGTGACGAACAGACCGGTTGGCATGCCTTTCTTTTCCATCGTCGCCATGTCGGCTTCGATCACGCTGCCTTGTTTGCACTCGGCAATGAAGGTGGCGAGTGCCGGATTCGACTGCGCCGCGTGGGTGGCCAGTGCATGTTCCGGCGCCACTGCACAGAAGGTGACACCCATGATGGTGTCGGCGCGGGTGGTGAATACCCACATCTTGCCGTCGTTGATCGGCTTGCCGGCGGTATCCTTGATGTCATGCGGGAAGGCGAAGCGCACGCCGGTCGATTTGCCGATCCAGTTCGATTGCATGATGCGCACGCGCTCCGGCCAGCCGGGCAGCTTGTTGTCAACATGGTCGAGCAACTCTTCCGCGTAGTCGGTGATGCGCGCGTAATACATCGGGATTTCGCGCTTTTCGATCAAGGCGCCGGAGCGCCAGCCGCGGCCGTCGATGACCTGCTCGTTGGCCAGCACGGTCTGATCGACCGGGTCCCAGTTCACGGTGCCGGTCTTCTTGTAGATGATGCCTTTCTCCAGCATCTTCAGGAACATCCACTGATTCCACTTGTAGTACTCGGGTTTGCAGGCGGTCATTTCGCGCGACCAGTCGATCGCCAGACCCATCGACTGCATCTGCTGCTTCATGTACTCGATGTTCGAGTAGGTCCATTGGGCGGGTGGCACGCCGTTGGCCATCGCGGCATTCTCGGCCGGCATGCCGAACGCATCCCAGCCCATGGGCATCAGCACGTTGTAACCGTTCATCCGCAGGTAGCGGTACATCACGTCATTGATCGTGTAATTGCGCACATGCCCCATGTGCAGCTTGCCCGACGGGTAGGGCAGCATCGAGCAGGCGTAGAATTTTTTCTTGTCCTGGCCGTTCTTGTCTTTTGCGTGTTCGACGGTCTTGTACGCGTCGATGGCGCGCCAGTAGTCTTGCGCCGTTTTTTCGACGTCGGAAGGGAGGTATTTTTCTTGCATGACGGATGAGGCCGAAAAGTGGATGTAAACCAGCGATTATACTGGTTCGGCTTGCGCTATTGCGGCGCGACCCCGGTTGAATTTCAGCGCAAAAGGAGTGCCAAAGCCGGCTTTTCGCCGCTTTCGGCGTAGCGCTCGTTGACTTCGGCGGTACAGTCTTCCAGCGCGGCGAGAATGGCTGGCGCCTGTTGTCGCAGAGCGTCCGTGTGCAGTACTTCGATGCACAGCATGTCATCACCTTCGAGCCGAAAACGTGACATTCCGTCATCTTCGCGCAAGCTGCTCAGGCAATCGATCCAGGCATCCATATTGCAGCCGTAGAAATCGGGAAAACCGAAAGCGGTGCGGCACGCGGCATGGAAGGCATTCCAGTCGGTGATTTCGCTGCCATCAAGGCGGACGGCGGGCATGACGGCGGTCAGGGGCGCATGTCCTGAGGGGCAGCGGTGACAAAACCGATTTTCGTCATGCCGTTGGCTTGGGCGGTCGACATAACTTGCGCGACGACTTCATAGCGCGTTGATTTGTCTGCGCGCAATTGCAATTCAGGTTGTGGATTTTGCCGGGCGGCTTGTGCAAGCCTGGCGCCGAGATCGCTTTGCTTAACCGGCGCATTGTTCCAGTAGAGTTTTCCTTCACCGTCAATGGACAGGATGACGGTCTCCGGTTTCTGCGGCGCTGCTGTGGCCTGCGCGTTCGGCAAATCGAGTTTGATCGCGTGGGTAAATAACGGTGCAGCGATGATAAAAATCACCAGCAAGACCAGCATCACGTCCACCATCGGCGTGACGTTGATATCCGCCATCGGCGCCGGGTTCCTGTGGTCGTTGAATCCGCCGAATGCCATATGCGTCTCCGAAGTTACTTGCCGACGCGGGCGCCGGTCGTCAGGTAGGCATGCAAGTCATGCGCGAATGCGTCCAGTTCGGCCAGCGTCACGCGGTTGACGCGCGTGAAGGCGTTGTAGGCGAGCACTGCCGGAATCGCCACCGCGAGACCGATCGCCGTCATGATTAATGCCTCACCTACCGGGCCGGCCACCTTGTCGATCTGAACTGTACCGGCTGCAGATACCGCTACCAGCGCATGATAGATGCCCCACACCGTGCCAAACAGGCCGACGAACGGTGCGGTGGAGCCGACTGAGGCAAGCAGCGTGAGTCCACTTTCCAGATGGGCGGATACGCGATTGATCTCCTGTCGCAAGGTGCGGGTGATCAACTCGCTCGGGTCGATATGGGCATTCAGTGACCCAGCTTGCGCACTGACATTGGCTGCCTCGGCGCTTTGTACCGCCAGCGGCGAATAGACGTTTTCGTGGTCCGTATGCCGCAGAATGGCGATGGCGTCCGTCAGTGTCGGTGCCTTCCAGAATCCATTCAGCGCACTGGCGCTCCTGCGGATGCGCCACGCGCTCCAGGATTTCGAAAAAATGTAATACCAGCTGACAACCGACATCAGCAATAACAGGTAGGCAACCGAATGCGAAACTGCATCGCCCTGAGCCCAATGATGGGCAAATCCGAGAGTCTGGTTCATGAGGGGGCAGGTACGGGCCGTAGGGTTTGGATAACGAGATGGGGCGGACCAACCAGATCAAATCTTGCCTGCGGCAGCCATACTGCTGCAGGCAAGTCGTCAATGCAGGCCGAGTACGTCCTGCATGTCGTACAACCCGGTCGCCTTATCGGCAATAAAGCGTGCGGCGCGCAGACTGCCGTGCGCATAGCTAAGGCGGCTGGATGACTTGTGCGTGATTTCGATGCGTTCGCCGATGCCGGCAAACAGCACGGTGTGGTCTCCGACAATGTCGCCGCCACGTATCGTGGCAAAGCCAATGGAAGACGGGTCGCGTTCGCCGGTGACGCCTTCGCGCGCATACACGGCAACATCTTTCAGATTGCGTCCAAGGGCATCCGCCACGACTTCGCCCATCTTGATTGCCGTGCCGGACGGCGCATCGACCTTATGGCGATGATGCGCCTCGATAATTTCGATATCGTAGCCATGCGAAAAGCTTTTAGCGGCCATTTCCAGCAGTTTCAGTGTCACATTGACGCCAACGCTCATGTTCGGCGCGAATACGATCGCGGTTTTTTCGGCCGCTTTGGCAATCGCCGCCTTGCCCGCTTCATCAAATCCGGTGGTGCCGATGATGAGCTTGATGCCATGCGCGGCGCAGTATTCCACGTGTTTCAATGTGCCTTCAGGGCGGGTGAAGTCGATCAGGAACTTGGCATTGGCCAAGCCTTTCGCCAGGTCAGACTCGATCGGCACGCCGGCCGGGTTGCCGAGAAAAGTGGCGGCGTCGCTGCCGATACCCGGAGCTGCGGGGACATCGAGCGCGCCGGCCAAGGTCGCATCGTCGGCATTCTGTATGGTTTCGATCAGCATGCGGCCCATGCGGCCGGACGCACCTGCTACTGCGATTTTCATCTGGGTCATGTGATGCCTGTGTGATGATTAGTCAGGTTTGGTGCCGGCGATGAACGAGAGATATTCCTGCTCTGTCGGCAGCGTTTCCCCTTCGATGTTGGCCAGGCGGTTTTCCTTGAAGAAAACGGTAACGCGGCTGGAAATTACCTCGCCGGTCCGTTTTTTGAGACGGAAAACATAATCCCAGCGGTCTTCGTGAAAGATGTCGGTAAGGAGTGGTGTGCCGAGTACGAAACGCACTTGTTCACGCGTGACACCTTCCGGCTTCTGCATGCCTTCCTTCAGTTGTGCAACCATCTCTCGCGAAACGAAATTGCCCTGTTGAATATCAACCCGGTATGGGGTGAAAATCCCAAGGAACCGCTGCAGACCGGTTGGGCCGCTGGTCGTTACGCCGCTTGTTGCTTGGACTCCGGGCTCATCGATCAATGGATTTTTGGAGGCGCAACCACTCAGCACGGTTGCCATGACCAGGCCCAGCGCGACAGCTGGTGTACGAGCGATGCGGGAGGCGGACATTCTCATAAGGGATTTCAAGGCGTTGAGCAACTAGGCTAAAACGCTATATGATAAAGCAGATACCCTGAATTTGACGAACATCATGCCTACTACTCCTTCCGAACTGAAAGCCAGCGGCCTGAAAGCGACCCTGCCGCGACTTAAAATACTCGATATTTTTCAAAATAGCGCTGTCCGTCATTTGAGCGCAGAAGATGTGTACAAAATTCTGTTGGCCGAGAACATGGATGTCGGCCTTGCAACCGTCTACCGCGTGCTTACCCAGTTCGAGCAGGCGGGCCTGCTTCATCGCAATCATTTTGAAACTGGCAAGGCGGTTTTTGAACTGAACGAAGGGTCCCACCATGATCACCTGGTCTGTCTCGATTGCGGTCGTGTAGAAGAGTTTTTTGACGAGGAAATTGAGAAACGCCAGCAAAGCGTCGCGAAAGAACGCGGATTTGACATCGCGGAACATGCCTTGGCGCTATATGGCCATTGCATCAAGGTCGATTGTCCCCATCGGCCACGTTGAACGATATTGAGGGAGTTGCAGCGCAGCATCGGGTGGGCCGAAAGACGTGCCCTCCCTTATGTGTGTCCGGCATCTGTATATATTTCCGCTCGGTTTGAGCGTTGAAGTGGTTGCAAAAAAAAAGGTTGCTCAATCAATGAATGCCGAATCAAGAACTTCCACGCGCAAGCCTCTCCGTTGTCAGGCTGTGCTTAGTTTTCCAAACATGGCGCCCATACGTGTGCGCACAAAAGACATATCGTTAGGCGGTGTATCCGTTCTGATGCCAGAGCAAGTGGCAACCGGCCTGGCCTGCATGATCACGTTTGAAGCGCCGATGAACGGAAGAGTATTGAGGGTTAGTGCAAATGCTAAGGTAGCCTATAGTATTCTCAGCAGCACGGATGGTTTTAGAACGGGATTGCAATTTACCCAGATCGATCCGGCAAGCAACAGGGCGCTGGCCGAGTTGATGATTTAACTGTGTTGAAAGCCTATACCAGAAAAAATATCAGGCGCGGCAAGTTCCAAAAAGGAACATGCAAAAGCGTTTTTGGGGTCTGCTCAAAATTAGCGCCGGCTAACCACGCCGATCACAACTCCATAACGTGTCAGTGCCGGCATTTAAAAAGAAGGAAGGCTGCAGCAGGGTAACTTGCTTTTACGAATGGCTTAATGCATTCGATAACAACTTCGCAGTGATGTCGACAATCGGAATGACGCGTTCGTAGGCCATGCGAGTTGGGCCAATGACGCCAAGCGTACCGACGATTTTTCCATTGACTCCATAAGGCGCTGTGACAACGCTCATCTCGTCGACCGGGATCAACTGCGATTCTCCACCGATGAATATCTGCACACCAGTCGCCTTGCTGGAGACGTCGAGCAATTGCATCAGACTCGTTTTTTGTTCGAACAGATCGAACAGCTTGCGCAGGGAGGTCATGTTGGAGGCAAGATCGGTCACGCTCAGCAGGTTGCGTTCTCCTGAAATCACGACGTCGTCCGAGTTTTCCGCCATGGCGTCGCTGCCGGCCTCAACCGCCGCCTGCATCAGCCATGTCATGTCGTCACGCAACTGGCGTAGTTCACCTTGCAGCCGGGACCGTACTTCATCAAAGCTGAAGCCGGCGTAGTTCTGGTTAATGTAGTTGGCTGCCTGTACCAATTGAGACGGGGAATAATCAACATCGGTCAGCAGCAAGCGGTTCTGAACTTCGCCGTTGGGAGCGACGATCACAAGCAGGATGCGTTTCTCCGAAAGGCGCAAAAACTCGATCTGCTGAAATACGGATTCATGCCGAGGTGTCAGCACCACACCGGCAAACTGCGACAGCGAAGATAACACTTGCGCTGCATTGGAAATGATTCTGTGTGGTGAATTGGTTTGCTTGCGCGGCTGGAGTTTCGATTCCACCGTGGTTTCGTCGATCACCTGCACTGTTAGCAATGTATCAACGAATACGCGATAGCCACGGGGTGTGGGCACTCGCCCTGCCGATGTATGAGGACTTGCTACGAACCCCATTTCCTCTAGATCGGCCATGATGTTGCGTATGGTCGCTGGTGACAGTTCCAAGCCTGAAATTTTGGACAAGGCACGTGAACCTACCGGCTGGCCGTCGGCAATATAGCGTTCGACCAAGGCCTTGAGCAGGGTTTGTGCACGGGTATCGAGTTGCATAAGGTTATTCTAGCGAGGCCCTGCGATTAGAGCTACAGATTGTTGCCGCAGGGCGTCGTTGGGTGGTGCGTGTTATCAAGGTTTTACGATGTAGTCGGCAAGCCATTGTTCCAGTTCATGCAGCGTAGCGCAGATCGCGTCGGGCCGAATATGGTTTGGCAGGCTGTGCGGCGCCAGTTCAGGGCGTTTCATCCAAACCGCGCGCAACCCTGCTTTTTGCGCGCCTTCTACGTCGAGCAGTGGATCGTCACCTACATAAATTGCCTCATGCGGTGCCACGTGGAGTGCGTCGCAGGCCGCATGGAAAATCGCTGCATCGGGTTTGGCATACCCGAAACGATGTGCCGCTATCGATGTCTGGAAAAAATGTGCAAGGCCAATGGCGTGCAAATCTGCCGCGCCGTTCGACACTGAACCTAGCGTAAGCTGTCCTTGTAGGTTGTTCAACGCCGGTAATACATCGGTAAATAGTGTCACCGTGTTGCGTGCGCGAGAAAACACATCCATCGCGGTATCCACCATGGCAACATCTTGGCCGGTATGAATAAAAGCTTCCTTTAAAACGGCATGCCGAAGCGCGCGTAGATCCAACTGATAGACCGGATCGGTTGCCATCAGCGCTTGCCGCCGTTCCCGCATGCTTTCAATGCTCACTTCGCGTGCTACAGCTGGAGCATGGGTTGTTAACCAGTCGTACAACAGGTTTTCGGCGCGTTGGATAACCGGCACGATAGGCCATAAGGTGTCGTCAAGGTCGAACAGGACGGCTTTGATGGAAGACATATGCGCTCTAATTGGGTTGTTTCAACGGTGAGTGTAAGGTCTGCCGAAATTATGGTCTAATCTGCAGCATGCCGCTTCTCACGCCAGCCGTCCGCCCTGTCGCTTTTAAGACTATTGCCGTTATCGGCAAGTACATGGCCGCGGGCATAGAACAGTCTTTGTCCGACATCGCCGAGTTTCTGTCGAAGGCGGGACATTCAGTCGTCTTTGAATCGGAGACGGCCCGCAATGTTGTGCTGCCCCATGCCGTGACAATGACGCCCGATGAAATCGGCCTGCATGCCGACGTCGCTATCGTGGTGGGCGGCGACGGCACAATGCTAGGCATTGCTCGCAAGCTGGCTCCTTATGGTGTTCCATTGATCGGGATCAATCAGGGACGGTTGGGGTTCATGACCGATATTCCCCAAGAGGGAACAATTGCCGTCTTGACCGACATGTTGAGTGGCAAGCTAGAGTCGGAGCAGCGAACCCTGCTCGAAGGCACGGTTATGCGCGACGGTAAATCAATCTTTCACGCATTGGCGTTCAACGATGTGGTCGTGGCCCGCGGTGCGACGACCGGCATGGCGGAACTGAAAGTCGAGGTTGACGGACGGTTCATGTACAACCAGCGGTCCGATGGTCTGATTGTTTCTACGCCGACAGGTTCTACCGCCTATGCCTTGTCCGCTGGCGGGCCCTTGCTGCATCCTAGCTTGGGTGGAATCGGGTTGGTGCCGATCGCCCCGCATGCGCTATCAAATCGTCCTATCGTGGTGCCGGATGGAAGCACAATTGTGATCGAAATCGTGGGGGGGCGCGATATCAGCGTCAATTTCGACATGCAGTCACTAGCCAGCCTGCAGCATCATGACCGTATTGTCATCAGGCGTTCCGCCCACACTATTACCTTTCTGCATCCGCAAGGCTGGAGTTACTACGACACGCTGCGCGAAAAGCTGCATTGGAATGAATATCCCTCTGCAGCGGGCCAGTTAAAATAGCAAGTTCGTCTTCGCTACAAGAAAAAAATCCTGACATGCTTCGTACCCTTTCCATTCGCGATTTCGTCATCGTTGATTCGATCGAACTTGAGTTTGCGTCCGGTTTTACCGTGTTCACGGGGGAAACCGGCGCTGGCAAATCGATTTTGATTGATGCGTTGGCGCTCGCACTTGGTGGTCGCGGCGACGCCAGTGTGGTGCGCGAAGGTGCGGCGAAAACCGATATCACCGCCGATTTCAGTACCAATCGTGAAATCGATGCATGGCTGGAGGAACATGAAATCGCCGGCGACGACGGAGGGGTGTTGTTGCGCCGCGTGATTGACAATGCCGGTCGTTCCAAGGCGTTTATTAACGGCATTAGCGCGACTGCAGCGCAATTGCGAGAACTTGGCGAAATGTTGGTCGATATTCACGGTCAGCACGCGCATCAGTCACTACTAAAATCCGACGCCCAGCGGGTGCTGCTTGACAGTCAGGCGGGCTTGCAGGAAGAGGCGAAGACGGTTGCCGCCGCCTACAAAACATGGCGCGCGTTGGCTCGACAGCTCGAAGAATTCGAAGCAAATGCAAAAAGCGTACTGCTGGAGCGCGAACGGCTGGAGTGGCAGGTTGGCGAGCTGGAGAAGCTGGCGGTAAAGCCGGGTGAATGGGCAGACGTCAGTAACGAGCATAGTCGTCTTTCGCACGCCGCCAGCCTGATCGAGGGCGCACAGGAGGCGCTGGATGCGATTTCCGAGTCCGACACGAGTCCGATGCTATCGCAACTTTCGGCATTGACCTTGAAACTTGGCAAGCTGGCCGACATCGATGGTGCCTTGAAGCCGGTTGTTGATGTATTGGAACCGGCGCGCATCCAGTTGCAGGAAGCAGTGTATGCACTTAACGACTACCTTGGACGCGTCGAACTCGACCCGGAGCGTCTGCACGAAGTCGAGGCACGGCTGGAGGCGATTCATTCGACCGCACGCAAGTTTCGGGTTGCACCGGAAGACTTGCCGCAGGAATACGCCACCTTGGCGGCGCAGTTGCAACAACTTGCCGACGCCAGCGATCTGGAGGCCTTGCGCAAGCAGGAAGAAAAACTGAAAGCGGCGTACACGCAGGAAGCACAAAAGTTGTCGAAGGCGCGCGCCAAGGCCGCCAAGGCCTTAAGCGAAGCAGTGACTGCTGCGATGCAGGAACTGAGCATGGCCGGCGGACGCTTCGAGGTAGTGCTGAATCCCTGTGAAGCCGCTAGTTATGGCATGGAACAGGTGGAGTTCATGGTGGCAGCGCACACTGGAACAAGTCCGCGACCATTGGCCAAGGTCGCCTCTGGCGGCGAGTTGGCCCGTATTTCCTTGGCAATCTCAGTGATCGCCTCGAGCGCGACTGCGACGCCGACCTTGATCTTCGACGAAGTCGACAGCGGTATTGGTGGTGGTGTTGCGGAAGTGGTCGGGCGCTTGCTGAAACGGCTTGGGCAGGATAGGCAGGTGCTATGCGTCACCCATCTGCCGCAAGTGGCAAGTCAGGCAAACCAGCATTTTCAGGTCAGCAAGCGCAGCACAGCAGGAAAAACCTTGTCCAATATCGACCCGCTCGATGCCAAGGCCCGTATCGAGGAAATCGCACGGATGCTCGGTGGCCTGGAAATTACCGCCACCACCCGAAAGCACGCACGGGAGTTGCTTGCATCCTGATTTTCGACGCTGCAGCTACTACCACCAATAGGATATCGGGATAACCATGCGTCCAAGCAAAGAGCCTCCTTATGCGCACGGCACCGTGGCAAAGACCGCCGTGGTATTGGCCAACCTCGGTACGCCGGATGCGCCCACTCCACCGGCACTGCGCCGCTATCTGAAACAGTTTCTGTCCGACCCTCGCGTGGTCGAGATTCCCAAGGCGGTATGGTGGTTCATTCTCAACGGACTCATCCTGCCGCTTCGCTCAGCCAAGTCGGCGGCAAAATATGCATCGATCTGGAGTAAGGAAGGTTCACCCTTGAGAGTGCATACGGCAAAGCAGGCGATGCTGCTGCGCGGCTTTTTGGGCGAGCGCGGTCATGAAGTGCAGGTGGCCTATGCCATGCGCTATGGCCAGCCGTCCTTGCCTGAGGTGCTAGCAAAGCTCAAGGCGGACGGGTGCGACCGTATCTTGGTACTGCCGGCTTATCCCCAGTATTCGGGGACGACGACTGCTTCCATATTCGACGTCGTATTCGCGCATTACGCCAAAGTCCGGAATGTGCCGGAGTTGCGTATGGTTAAGCATTATCACGACCATGAAAGTTACATCGGTGCGCTCAAGAATTCGATTCTGGCGTACTGGGAAACGAACGGACGTCCCGGCAAGTTGGTCATGAGCTTCCACGGCGTACCGAAGCGCACGCTGCTGCTGGGTGATCCGTATCACTGCGAATGCCACAAGACGGCGCGACTATTGGCTGCGGCGCTCCAGCTGTCATCTGACCAGTATGTAGTCACTTTCCAGTCGCGTTTCGGCAAGGCTGAATGGCTGCAACCCTATACTGCGCCAACCTTGGTAAAGCTGGCCAAGGAGGGTCTCGAACGTGTGGATGTAGTGTGCCCTGGATTCACGAGCGACTGCCTGGAGACATTGGAGGAAATCGCGATGGAAGCTAAAAGTGATTTCCTGGCGGCGGGCGGTAAGGATTTTCACTATATTCCGTGTCTGAATGAAGCGCCGGAGTGGATTTCCGCTTTGGCGGAGATCGCCGAACAGCATTTGATCGGTTGGGCGACTGTATTGACGGCGCAGCAGCGTGAGGAGTTGAAAAGGGATGCAGAAGCTGGTCGTCAACACGCATTAGCCCTCGGGGCGAACAATTAAGAAACGCCCTCAAAAAGCCGCATCCCAGCACCGTTTACAATGCCGGCATGATATTAACTTGGCAGATCCATGCGCTTGCCAAGACAACATATACAACAATGGATGCGGAAATAAGGGGTAGTTTCATCATGCTCTCCGTACCAGCATGCCGACGTCGGTTGGCCGCTTGCCATAAACATCTTAGTACGTGCAAGGCAAAATTGAAGTCTGAATCAGTAAAGTATGTAACGAAAACACCCGCATGTCCTCCTGGGATTGCCCTGCAAGTTTGACGTGCGCCCCGGACGACGTGGAACATCCCCCCTTGAAAAAGCGAGGTCCAGCCTTATTTATTAGGCCAGTTAACATTAAGTCATTGATTGTTGGAGATTTTTGCGATGCAAGACCAAGAAAAAGCACAGGATCAAATGGATCAAGCTGCACCACCGCCCGAAGAGGGTATGACCGGAGAGAGTACGCAAGTACCGGATACGCCGACCTTGGAAGATCAATTGGCTGCGACGGAAGCCAAGGCAACGGAAATGCAGGATGCCTTCCTGCGCGCCAAGGCTGATGCTGAAAACGTCCGGCGCCGGGCACAGGAGGACATCGCCAAGGCGCATAAATTTGCCGTCGAAGGTTTTGCCGAGGCGCTATTGCCGGTGAAAGACAGCCTGGAAATGGCGTTGAAGCTCGACACTCCCTCCATCGAATCGCTGAAAGAAGGGGTGGAAATGACACTTAAGCAGCTATCATCCGCTTTCGAACGCAACCGCCTGATAGAGATTAATCCTGCTGCAGGCGAGAAGCTGGATCCCATGAAACACCAAGCGATTTCGATGGTTCCTGCAGAGCAGGATGCCAATACGATTGTGAGCGTGCTGCAGAAGGGCTACATGATTGCCGACCGCCTGTTGCGGCCCGCATTGGTCACGGTAGCGCAATAAAGCTTACGAGATATCAGCAAAGTGCTTGAAACCGGCACTTCGTTCCACATATACAACACATTAAAATCCAGTTTTTTAAAGGAACAGAATCATGGGCAAGATTATTGGCATCGACTTGGGCACTACCAATTCCTGCGTCGCCATCATGGAAGGCGGTCAACCAAAAGTCATCGAGAATTCCGAGGGATCGCGCACTACGCCTTCCGTGGTTGCTTATCAGGAAGACGGCGAGATTCTGGTCGGTGCACCGGCGAAGCGCCAGGCGGTCACCAATCCTAAAAATACGCTGTATGCAGTCAAGCGTCTGATCGGCCGCAAGTTTGAAGAACAGGAAGTTCAAAAAGACATCAACCTGATGCCTTACCAGATCGTCAAAGCCGACAACGGCGACGCTTGGGTGCAGGTGCGCGACAAAAAGCTCGCGGCGCAACAGGTTTCTGCGGAAACCCTGCGCAAAATGAAAAAGACTGCCGAAGATTATCTCGGTGAAGAAGTGACCGAAGCCGTGATTACCGTCCCGGCCTACTTTAATGACGCACAGCGTCAGGCAACCAAGGATGCCGGTCGTATTGCCGGCCTGGACGTCAAGCGCATCATCAACGAACCGACTGCGGCTGCACTGGCATTTGGCCTGGACAAGAGCGGCAAGGGTGACCGCAAGATCGCGGTGTATGACCTTGGAGGCGGTACTTTCGACATCTCGATCATCGAAATTGCCGATGTCGATGGCGAAATGCAGTTCGAAGTGCTATCGACCAACGGCGATACTTTCCTCGGCGGTGAAGACTTCGACCAGCGCGTGATCGACTACATCATTGATGAGTTCAAGAAAATCAACGGTCTGGATCTGTCGAAAGATGCGATTGCCCTGCAGCGTATCAAGGCATCGGCAGAGCGTGCCAAGATTGAACTGTCGTCGTCGCAGCAGACCGAAATCAATGAGCCATACATTGCCATGGTCAATGGTGCACCGGTTCACTTGAACATGAAAATCACCCGCGCCAAGCTCGAATCGCTGGTTGAAGAACTGGTTGCGCGCACCATTGAACCATGCCGCATCGCGATCAAGGACGCAGGTGTGAAGGTGTCCGACATCCAGGACGTGATCCTGGTAGGCGGTATGACCCGCATGCCGAAGGTGCAGGAGAAGGTCAAGGAGTTCTTCGGCAAGGAGCCGCGCAAGGACGTCAACCCGGATGAGGCCGTGGCCGTCGGCGCAGCGATCCAGGGATCGGTATTGTCGGGCGACCGCAAGGACTTGCTGCTGTTGGACGTTACACCGCTGTCGCTCGGTATCGAGACGCTCGGTGGCGTGATGACCAAAATGATCCAGAAGAACACCACGATCCCGACCAAGTTCAGCCAGGTGTTCTCCACCGCCGAAGACAACCAGCCTGCCGTGACCATCAAGGTGTATCAGGGCGAGCGTGAAATCGCAACCGGCAACAAGCTGTTGGGCGAGTTCAACCTCGAGGGCATCCCGCCGGCAGGACGTGGCGTTCCTCAAATCGAGGTCACCTTCGATATCGATGCCAATGGCATTCTGCATGTCGGGGCCAAGGACAAGGCATCGGGCAAGGAAAACAAGATCACCATCAAGGCCAACTCCGGCCTGTCCGAAGAGGAAATCCAGAAGATGGTGAAGGATGCCGAGCTGTACGCGGATGAGGACAAGAAGCTGAAGGAGCTTGCCGATACCCGTAACCAGGGCGATGCGCTGGTACACTCGACACGCAAAGCGCTGACCGAGTACGGCGACAAGCTGGATGGCAGCGAGAAAGAAACCATCGAAGCAGCGATCAAGGACTTGGAGGAAACGCTGAAAGGCAACGACAAGGATGCAATCGAGGCCAAGATAGCGGCTCTGTCGACAGCGGCCCAGAAGCTCGGCGAGAAGATGTATGCTGACGCGCAGGCGCAGCAGGCTGGCGCTGCCGGGGCGGCTGGAGCAGCCGGTGGTGATGCAGGGGCATCTGGCGCCGACTCGAAAGAAGAAGACGTCGTCGACGCTGACTTCAAGGAAGTTAAAGACAAATAATCTTCGTCATGCGGCCTCGGCCGTCTTGACCCGCCGAGCCGAAGCGATCGTAAGTGATCCTGGCTCGGCGTTTTCGCTTAAACAGAAGGCGCCTAAAAAATGGCAAAGCGTGATTTTTACGAAATACTGGGTGTGGCGAAAAATGCCTCTGAAGACGAGATCAAGAAGGCATATCGCAAGCTCGCGATGAAATATCATCCGGACCGTAATCCGGATAGCAAAGGTGCGGAAGAAAAATTCAAGGAGGCCAAAGAAGCCTACGAGATGCTGTCCGACGCCGGCAAGCGTGAAGCATACGACCGTTACGGTCATGCGGGTGTCGATCCCAATATGGGCGGTGGCGGTTTCGGAGCCGGGGCCGGTGGTTTTGGTGGCGGCTTTTCCGATGCGTTTGGCGATATTTTTGGCGATATCTTCGGTCAGCAAGGCGGGCGAGGCGGTGGCCGTGGTGCGGGACCGCAGGTGTATCGTGGCGCAGACTTGCGTTACAACCTGGAGATCACACTGGAGCAGGCGGCGCATGGTTTCGATACCACGATACGGGTGCCCTCCTGGGATCAGTGCGACACTTGTCACGGGTCCGGTGCCAAGCCGGGCACATCGCCCACCACATGTACGACCTGTGGCGGTCAGGGTCAAGTGCGGATGCAGCAAGGTTTCTTCAGCATCCAGCAAACCTGCCCGAAGTGCCATGGCACGGGGAAGATCATCCCCAGCCCTTGCCCGACGTGCAGTGGTGCAGGACGCATCAAACGCAACAAGACGCTGGAAGTGAAAATCCCTGCCGGCATTGACGATGGCATGCGGATACGCTCGTCCGGCAATGGCGAACCAGGCATGAATGGTGGCCCGCCGGGCGATTTGTATGTGGAGATCCGCATCAAGCAGCACCCTGTGTTCCAGCGTGACGGTGATGACTTGCATTGCGAAATTCCGGTGTCCTTTGCCAAGGCGGCCTTGGGTGGGGAGGTCGAAGTGCCTACCTTGAACGGCAAGGCATCCTTCGCTTTACCGGAAGGTACCCAATCCGGCAAGACCTTCCGTTTGCGCGGTAAGGGAGTCAAGGGCGTACGATCCGGCTATGCAGGAGATCTGTTTTGCCATGTCGTGGTAGAGACACCAGTCAAGTTGACGGATCGTCAGAAGGAGTTGTTGCAGGAATTCGAGCAACTGATGACGGCGGGCGGTGCCAAACACAGCCCGCAAAGTAAATCCTGGAAGGATAAAGTTAAGGAATTCTTCGAATAATTTCTTTCCGGAAATCGGTGCAAGCTGGACGATTATCCGAAAAACCGCTGCTCCATTTTGGTCAGCGGTTTTTTTATGCCAAGAAAGAAGCGCACTTTTTTAAACGCAGGCGTCTTCCCTGTGGCTCACAGTGCGCGTTGGCTCTCTTTTCGTAGCAGTATCTGGTGAGAGAATTGCTTGTTTTGCATCTGTATAATACGCGTTGTCGCGAGTTGGCTATCTCTGCTTCGTCGTCTTGTGGAGCGCATGGGGCGGTTTGCCAACGTATACAAGGGAGGCAAGGTCGGGTCCAGAAGCGCAACCATACGTGAGGTACGGTAAGCATCTCAGGCTTAAGATTGGCCACTTTCATGTGTTGGCAAACCGTCCTATACGACTACCTTCCTCTTTCGAGCCTTATTCATTCCGGTCTAAACGACATGACAGAACAAGATAAAGACAAACAACGCATGCTGGAACAGCTGTTTCGAAACAACCGCGAATGGGCTGCTTCCATGGTGGGCGAGGATGCCGATTTCTTCAAAAAACTCGCTAGCCAGCAATCTCCGGAATACCTGTGGATCGGCTGCGCCGACAGCCGCGTGCCAGCAAACGAAATCGTCGGCTTGCTGCCGGGCGAACTATTCGTCCATCGCAACATCGCCAATGTGGTGGTGCATACCGACCTGAACTGTTTGTCGGTATTGCAATTTGCAATCGATGTTCTTGGGGTGCGGCATGTGATCGTATGCGGCCATTATGGTTGTTCCGGCGTGCACGCTGCCTTGGCGCGCCGCCGTATCGGACTTGCCGATAACTGGCTGCGCCATGTGCAGGACGTGCATCAGAAGCATGAGCGCTATCTCGGCGAAGCCTTGCCTACCAAACTCAAGCAGGACCGTTTATGCGAATTGAATGTGTTGGAACAGGTCGCCAACGTCTGCCAGACAACGACTGTGCAAGACGCATGGGACCGTGGTCAATCGCTGACCATTCATAGCTGGATTTATGGCTTGCAGGATGGCTTGTTGCGGAACTTGGGCCTGGCCGTCAGCAGTGCGGAAGAATTGGCGTTAAAACTCCCGGACTGCCTCACGCGCTACGAACAAAACTAATATGCTCAATGGGCATGGGCGCAGTGAGTTGATCTTGGTTCGTGATGCCCTTGTGGGCATCACTTACGATTGTTTCTCGATCGACTGTCTCGTTTGCTTGCGTTGCTAAATTGCTATGGCGCGCTGGAATCGCTCTGTATGTGGGACGTCGACTGTGGCGATCAGAAGCAATGTTCTGCAGCGGGAAAAGAGTTGTCTTTCACAGCTTCAACGTAGGCACGGATCGCCGTTTCAATGCTGGTCTGGCCATCCATGAAATTCTTGACGAAGCGCGCTTTGCGGCCAGGGAAAACGCCCAGCATGTCATGCATTACCAGCACTTGGCCTGAACAAGCAGGACCGGCGCCAATGCCGATGGTCGGAATGGCGAGCAAGTCCGTGACTTCCTTGCCCAGCGCCGTTGGAATGGCTTCGAGTACCAGAATGGAGGCGCCGGCATTTTGCAAGGCAAGCGCATCGGTTTTCAGTCGTTCTGCGCCCTCGACGGTTTTTCCTTGCACCTTGAACCCACCCAACTGATGTACCGATTGCGGTGTTAGGCCGAGATGCGCGCATACCGGAATCGCGCGTTCGGTCAGAAAGCGCACCGTATCGATTAACCAGGCGCCCCCTTCCAGTTTCACCATGTGTGCGCCGGCCTGCATCAAGGTGACAGCATTGGCGAATGCTGCTTCAGGAGTGGCGTAGGTGCCGAACGGCATATCGGCGATGAGCAGGGCAGTTTGGTTGCCTCGCGCAACGGATGCTGTATGGTAGGCAATATCCGCCAAGGATACCGGCAGTGTGGAGCTATGCCCCTGGCATACATTGCCGAGAGAATCGCCGACAAGCAGGGCGTGCACGCCGCAACGATCCATCAGTGCTGCAAAGCTGGCGTCGTAGCAAGTCAGCATCGCAATCTTTTCTCCGGTATTGCGCATCGTCAGTAGCGATGGACCGGTCACTGCTTTGCTGCGCACGGCAGATTCGCTCTCTTGCAGATACCCCGACATATATTCATTCCCCAAGATTGAAAAATTCGCGCTTGCCGCGCATGTTGCTAATACGATTGAGCAACAGAGTGAAATCCTCGTCGCGCTCGATCGGATTCAGACGCTCCGTATTCACCGCCAATAGCGGTGCGGCGTCGTAATGATAAAAGAAACGGTTATAACTTTCACAGAGCCGGTACAGGTACATTTCGGAAATGCCGGCTTCCATGGCGACGCCGCGCTTTCGCACGCGCTCGATGAGTGTTTCAGGCTGTGCCTGCAAGTAGATCACGAGGTCGGGTGCAGCTGCTTGCGGACGCAGATGGTTATATAGCTGCTGGTATAACTGGAGTTCGTCATCTCCGAGCGTCAGCCGGGCAAAGAGCGGATCCTTATCGAGCAGAAAATCCGATACGACGCGGGTAGCGAACAAGTCCGTTTGCGCGAGATCGCGCAGCTGATTCATACGCTGAAACAGGAAGAACATTTGCGTGGGCAGCGCATAACGCTCCACATCGCGATAAAACTTGTCGAGGAAAGGGTTTTCTTGCGGCAGTTCCAACAGCGTCTGGGCATTGAGGCTGTCGGCGATTTTTCGAGTCAACGACGTCTTGCCGACACCGATAGGGCCTTCAACCACAATGTACTTATATCGATCGAGGCTCATGTGCGGAAAATGAAGTAAACCGCACCGACCAAGCATAGCGCCGCCCATACGTAATCGAGCTTGAAGGGCTGGTCCATGTACAACATCGCGAACGGGACAAATACCGAGAGAGTAATTGCTTCCTGCATGATCTTCAGTTGCGCCAAGCTAAGTTCGGTATAACCAATACGATTGGCCGGTACCTGTAGCATGTATTCGAACAGTGCGATCGACCAGCTAATGATCGCCGCAATCCACCATGGCTTGCTCGCAAGATTTTTAAGATGACCGTACCAGGCGATTGTCATGAAGACATTGGAAAGCGCCAGCAAGCCGGTCGTTTGAACGATGACTGGGATTTGCATAAGTCAGATTTTTTGGATCGATTGGCCGGCAACGCCGGATATAAAATCATGCGCCGGTCCGCGTCCGGGAATATGCAGGAAGGGCGCGATCTGGAGTAGGGGAATGAGCACAAACGCCCGTTGCGTCAGACGCGGATGCGGCAAGGTCAGGATTTCTGTCGTGCAGATTTCTTCGCCGTAGAGAAGAATGTCCAGATCGAGCGTCCGCGGCGCATTGCGGTATGGTCGCTCGCGTCCGAAGTCCTGTTCAATGGATTGTAAGGCCTGTAGTAATTCCAATGCCGGCAAACGCGTATCGATGCGTGCTACCGCATTGATGTAATCGTCGCCAGCGGCATCGACCGGCGCAGTGCGGAACAGACTCGACTGTGCATCAAACCGGGTGTCTCTCAGTCTTGCAAGACTGTCGATGGCACGCCGGACGTTTTCTTGTGCATCGCCAAGATTCGAGCCGACACCGATATGGCAAACGGTCCAGCCACTGCTCATGAAGCGCTGCCTTCTGTCGGTGCCGCCTTCTGCTTGCCGCGACCGCCGCGCCGCCGCCGTTTTTTTGGTGCTGGGGCTGTCCCTTCTGGGGCTTTTGGTTTCCGAGTCATCAACTCCTCCCGGCCCGCACCGTCGGCAGCCATGAACGCAGTCCACCATTCGCCGATTTCGGGATCGATTTCGCCGGAGGCGCAGCGCAGCAGCAGGAAATCGTACCCAGCGCGCAAACGCATATGTTCCAGGAGTTTATAGGGCGATTTGCCCGCACGCCGTTCGAACCGAGGCTGCATTGCCCAGATGTCTCGCATGTCGGTGGCGATTCGGCGCTGTAAAGCGAGTTTTTCCGTTTGTGTGTTCAGCACGTCGTCGGCAGCAAGGTGCAGTGCAGGAATCGGATATTCACCTGCCGCCTGATAGGCTGTCCATTTTTCAAGTACCTGATGCCAGAGCAGCGAGGCGAACAGGAAGCCGGGTGATACGGACTTGCCTTGTTGTACTCGTTGGTCGGTGCCGGCCAGCGCCAGCGTGACGAATTTTTCCCCGAGCGGCTGTTCCAGTACGACATCGAGCAGGGGGAGCAAACCGTGATGCAAGCCTTCCTTGCGCAGTTGCTGCAGGCAGGCAAGCGCATGACCACTCATCAGCAGCTTCAGCATTTCATCAAACACGCGCGCGGCCGGCACGTTATTGATCAGCGGCGCCATGACCTGGATCGGCTCACGGGTGGATGGATCGATGATGAAACCCAGCTTCGCGGCAAAACGCACTACACGCAGCAGGCGCACCGGGTCTTCACGGAACCTGGCTTCCGGCACACCGATGATGCGTAAGGTCCGGCTGCGGATGTCCGCAATGCCGTCGTGATAGTCAAGTACGGTTTGGCTGGAAGGGTCGTAGTACATCGCGTTGATAGTGAAGTCGCGCCGTACCGCATCTTCATGTTGTTCGCCGAACGTATTGTCGCGCAAGACCCGACCGTGCTCGTCTTTCGGTGCGCTCTCCGCCGAGGCTCCGCGGAAGGTGGTCACTTCGATGATTTCTTGACCGAACATCACATGCACAATCTGAAAGCGCTTGCCGATAATGAACGCACGGCGGAACAGGCGCTTCACCTGTTCGGGCGTGGCGTTGGTGGCAACGTCGAAATCCTTCGGCTTTACACCGAGCAACAGGTCTCGCACGGCACCCCCGACCACAAAGGCCTTGAATCCGGCTTCCTGCAGGGTTTGCGTGACACGTACAGCGTTCGGTGACAACAACTGCGGATTGATACCATGCGCCTGCGGTCCGAGTACTGCAGGTTTGTGGTGGCTATCTTCCTTTTTTTTACCGCCGAGAATGCGTTTGATAAACTTTTTAATCATCGAATAGATTCAGGATGGGCCAGCCTTGTGCCTGGGCGTGCGCTTTCAGCAAGGCGTTGGGATTGGTTGCGACCGGGTGTGTAACCACCGACAGGAGAGGAATGTCGTTTTGCGAGTCGCTGTAAAAGTAGCTGCGTGCGAAACTGTTGAGCGCCTGGCCCCGGCTTGCCAGCCATTCGTGAGTATGGATTACTTTGCCAGGACCGGAGGTCGGTATGCCGCGCAGCTTGCCGGTGATTTTTCCTTCTGCCGTCAGCTCCGGTTCAGCTGCGATCAGGTTGTTCACGCCGAGCGCCTTGGCGATTGGTGCAGTAACGAAGCTGTTGGTGGCGGTGATGATGATAATCAGATCATCCGCATCCTGGTGCTTTTTGATGAGATCGCATGCCACCGGTAGAACCGCCGGCTGAATGACTTCTTCCATGAATTGCGCATGCCAGGTCGTCAATTGCTCGCGCGGGAATTGCGCCAGCGTGCCAAGTGCGAATTCCAGGTATTCCACTGGATCGAGCGTTCCTGCTTCGTACTGCGCGTAGAAATCGGCATTGCGTTTGGAAAATTCAATGGCATCCACGGCACCGATGCGTACCAGAAACTGGCCCCACTCATAGTCCGAGTCGAGGGGGATCAAGGTGTGGTCGAGATCGAATAAGGCGAGATTCATGATGCTTTGGTTTCGCCTTCTTGCTGCAACAGGTTGCGCAGGAGCGGCAGCGTAATGGGGCGTTGGGTTTCTAAAGAATATTGATCAAGCGCGTCCAGCATGGCAGACAAGGATTGCATATCCCGGCGGAAATGGGTGATCAGGTAGGGTAACACGCCGGGCGACAGCGATATGCCCCGCGCTTGCGCTGCGTGTGTCAGAGCGGCAATCTTTTCTTCATCGGTTAATCCGCGCACTTGATAGACCAAGCCCCAACCAAGGCGAGTGCGCAGATCTTCACGCAGTGCCAAGTCGGTTGGTGGTTTGTCGCCGGCGGTAACCAGCAAACCGCCGTTTTCCCTTACTTGGTTGAACAGGGCGAACGCCGCAATTTGCGCATCCGGCGCCAACTGTCCGCAGTCGTCCATCAGGTATAAACCGATATCCTGAGAATACAGATAGTCGTTTTCACCGGCACCGACCGGAATGTAGCGGGTTTGCGCTTCACTTGCCAGTGCGCGCAGCAAATGGGTCTTGCCAACGCCGGATTCGCCCCATAGATACACGAAGCGTTCATGCGGGCTGCCATCGATGCGCCGTGCATACAGCTGCAGCAGTTGCAGCAGTTCCGTATTTTGTCCAACGACGAAGGTATCCAGTGTTGGCGGTCTTTCCGCTCCTAAGGCGAGCACTAATTGCTTCATGGCTGACGATAAAAACTGCTATTGAGATACTGCGTGCGCAGGTACCCGAAGGCGACTGCAAGAATGGCGGAGGCGGGTAGTGCGAGCAGTACACCCACAAAGCCGAACAAATGTCCGAATGCGAGCAAGGCGAAGATCACTGTTAGCGGGTGCAGTCCGATGCGTTCACCGACCAACCGTGGGGTGAGGAAGAGGCTTTCGACCACTTGGCCGACACCGTAAATCGCCGCAACCAGCAGCAGGCCCTGCAGGCCTTCGAACTGCAAAAGCGCCGCAATCATCGCCAGAATCAGGCCTAAGCCAAAGCCGAGATAAGGAACGAAGCTCAATAATCCAGTGATAATTCCGACCGGGAGAGCCACGTCGAATCCTGCAATCGCCAGCGCTGCGGTGTAATACGCGGATAAAACCAGCATCACGGCCAGTTGGCCACGCAGGTATTGCGCCAGTAGTCCGTCAACCTCTTGGCCGAGTTCTGCGACTTGGCCGAACCAGCGACGTGGAATGGCGTTCTGTAGGCGCGCTAGCGCTGCGTGCCAATCGAGCAGCAGGTAAAACAGAGCAATCGGAACCAGCATCAGGGTTGCGATCCAGCCTAGCAGGGCACCTCCTCCGACTTTTGCCGATGCCAGCACGGCAGACCAGATTTCATCACCACTGGTAGTCAGATACCGTGACAGCATGCGTTTGATGCCCGCTTCGTCCAGGCTTACCTCAATGCCAGCTTCTTGCAGCTTGGGCGTCAGGAATGCGTTAAGCCGGGCCAACGAGGCTGGAATCTGCTCTTGCAACAGTGGGATCTGCTTGTGCATGATCGGTAGGACAATTAACACTAGTGCCAGCAGCGCAACCAACAGCAGTAGCATGACCGCGAGTACCGAGAACGTTCGCGGGATGCTGGTTTTTCCGATTCGTTTTGATGTTAGCCAGTCAACCGCTGGGTTCAGTGCATAGGCGAGGATGGCTGCCGCGACAAAGGGCGCGAGTACCGGACCCAAATGAACTAGTAATGCTGCCAGCACAAAGCCAATGGCCAGCCACAAAATCGTCTGTTTTTGCTCGGGGTTGAAAGAAAATGGCATGGATTGAGGGGGCGGGCGAATCGGTTTGTTAGAATAGCGCTTTGTTTTGGGCTTTTCGCTCAAACCACCTATTTTACCGTCCTATTCTGATCATGAGTTCCACTTCCAACGTCTCCCTTTCCTACCGTGACGCCGGTGTCGACATCGATGCTGGCGATGCGTTGATTGAAGCCATCAAGCCGTTTGCCAAGCGCACCATGCGTGAAGGCGTATTGGGCGGTATCGGCGGTTTTGGCGCCCTGTTCGAAGTCAGCAAAAAGTACAAGGAGCCGGTGCTGGTATCCGGCACGGACGGCGTGGGCACGAAACTCAAGCTCGCTTTTCATTTGAACAAGCATGACACCGTCGGCATTGATCTGGTGGCGATGAGTGTCAACGACATCCTGGTGCAAGGGGCGGAGCCGCTGTTTTTCCTCGACTATTTCGCTTGCGGCAAGCTCGATGTGCCCGCTGCGACCGATGTCATCAAAGGCATCGCGAAAGGCTGCGAACTGTCCGGGTGCGCCCTGATCGGCGGCGAAACCGCCGAAATGCCGAGCATGTATCCGGACGGCGAATACGACTTGGCGGGTTTTGCAGTCGGTGCGGTCGAAAAATCGAAAATCATCGATGGCAGCAAGATTGTGCCGGGCGATGTGGTGCTTGGGCTGGCATCTTCCGGCGCGCATTCCAATGGCTATTCGCTGGTGCGCAAGATCATTTCTGTCGCCCAGCCGGACTTGAATGCCGACTTCCATGGACGTCGGCTGGCCGACGTACTGCTGGAGCCCACGCACATCTATGTAAAACCGCTACTGAGCTTGCTAGACAAGCTGGAAGTCAAAGGCATGGCACATATTACCGGTGGTGGCCTTGTCGAAAACGTGCCACGCGTACTGGGCGACAAGCTAACTGCAGTGCTGCAACGCGACGCCTGGACCATGCCGCCTTTATTTACCTGGTTGCAGCAGCATGGTGGCGTCGCCGATGCGGAAATGCATCGTGTCTTCAACTGCGGCATCGGCATGGTGGTAATCGTATCGAAAGAAAACGCAGATGCGGCGATTGCGCATTTGCAGGCGGCAGGCGAAACAGTGTCCCGCATTGGTGAAATCCGCGAACGTCAGCAAAATGAAGCGCAGACCATTGTGGCGTAATGGTGTCTGACTACTGAAAATAAAGAACGGCTGCCGCGATGCAGCCGTTTTTCATTGTTGCTCCCTTTTCCGTCGTGCCGCGTAATCGTCTACGGCGCGTCTACGGCGGCGTGTAGTAAAGCTGCGCAGTCGCAATTTGGCGCCATTTAAGGGGTTTTGATAGCTGCTCTAATCTTAGGGTGTACGAATATGGTCCACCAGCGCACCGGTGCGCTGATTGGGTGCGGGTGTCAGCAGACTGACCACTGCAATTGTGAGAAACCCGGTGGGAACCCCAAATACGCCAGCCGAAATCGGTGCGATGTTGAACCATTGGTTGACTGCAGCGCCGCCAAGCGCCGGGTAGGTGCGCATCATGTAATACACGCAGACCGACAATCCTGTAACCATGCCGGCAATGGCGCCTGGTTGATTCGCCCGTTTCCAGAAAACGCCCAACACCAGCGCAGGGAACAAGGTGGAAGAGGCCAGTGAAAATGCAGCGCCGACCATGGATAGGATGTCACCGGGTTTTAGCGAAGCGGCATACGCAGCAACGAGCGCAACGACCAGCAGCATTAATTTGGAAATCGTTACCCTTTTTTGGGTCGATGCCGTCGGGTCAACGGTCTTGTAGTAAACGTCGTGCGACAAGGCATTCGAAATGGTCAGCAGGAGGCCATCTGCAGTCGACAGCGCTGCCGCCAACCCGCCAGCGGCGATCAGCCCTGAAATGACGTAGGGCAGGCCGGCGATTTCGGGGGTCGCCAGCACGACGATGTCACCATCCATGACAATCTCGGCTAGCTGTACCACGCCATCCTTGTTGAGATCTGTGATAGCGACCAGCGGATTGATTTTGTCCACACTGGCCCAGTACGATACCCATGCCGGCAACTTGGAAAATTCGGTGCCAACGAGTGAGGTGTAAATGTCGTATTTAACTAGTACTGCTAGTGCGGGAATCGTGATGTAAAGCAGCATCACGAAGAAGAGTGCCCAGAACACCGACTTGCGCGCATCCTGCACGGATGGCGTGGTGTAAAAACGGACCAGGATATGCGGCAGGGCGGCAGTACCCATCATCAGGCAAAGCACCAACGCGAGGAAGTTGTTGCGCTTGATGTCGGATGCTTCCTCCGTCTTGCCTGGAAATGGCGTCGTGTGCCCGGTCAACGGTTCCGACCGCGCCAGGTTGTGGGCTTTCGCTTCGGCCCATTTGATACGTGCTTCCGCAATATCTTTGGGATAGTTGGCAAGGGCCCGTCCGGCCGCCTTGATCTCGATGAGCGACGCGTTGCCCCTCTTCAGGTCTTCGACATGGTGCTGCAGATCGATGCGGCCCTCCTCCCACGACTCCGGTAAGTTATTCAGTCTGGTTTCGTACTCTGCGGCACGTTGTCTGAATATGGCGCGAACTTGCTGCTCCATCGGATCTGCATTCAACGCCTTTTCGCGTTCACTGAGTTTTGATAAAGCAGAGCCGTAGGCGATCTGCGGCACAGGCACGTTGGTGTGCTTGACGGACAACCACACCACCGGAATCATGTAGGCAATAATGATGATGATGTATTGGGCAACCTGCGTCCAGGTAATAGCTCGCATGCCACCGAGAAAAGAGCACACCAGGATGCTCGCCAGCCCTAGAAAAATCCCGACAGAAAAATCCACGCCTGTAAAACGGGATGTGATTAAACCGACACCATAGATTTGTGCGACGACATAAGTGAACGACACCAGCACCGTGGCAGCTACGCCCAATACCCGTACGACGTTACCGCTATAGCGGCCGACATAACGCGCCGCCAGAAAATCCGGAATCGTGTATTGACCGAACTTGTTCAAGAACGGCGCAATGAGCAAGGCAACCAGACAATAGCCGCCGCTCCAGCCGAGGATATACGCAAGGCCGTCAAAGCCCAGAACGTAGAGACCGCCGGCCAGGCTAATGAAGCTGGCTGCAGACATCCAATCGGCTGCGGTAGCAGCCCCATTGAACAATGGAGGTACGCGCCTGCCTGCGACATAGTATTCGGATACATCGGACGTGCGACTGATAATCCCGATGCCGGCGTACAGCACGATGGTCGAAAACATGAACAGATAGCCGATCCATGCGCGCGGAAATCCTTCCTTTTCCAGGATGGCGAGCGCGGCCAGGAAGATAATGAACCCGAAGGTATACCAGCCATAGTAGCGAGTGAGCCGCCGGAAGAAGGTGTTATTGGGCATCTGCTGATTCGCCCTTCATCATTTTGTCGAGGCGCTGCATGCGTCTTGCATAGGCCGCCACGATGAGTACATATACCAAGGTCAACCCTTGTGCTGCCATGTAAAAGGAGAACGGCCAGCCGAATATGCTGAAAGTCGATAGCTCACGTGCGAAAAAAATGACGCCGAATGTCATGGTGAACCATACTGTCAGGAGCATGGATGTCAAATGGCCGACGCGGCGCCAGTACGTTTGACGGATATGGAGCATCTTTTCAGTGAGAGGCATTATCCGATGTCCTCAATAAATTCCGGCCGTTGCTCCATGCGGAATATCACCCTGAACAGGCATCCCGGAAGCTTTGGATCATGGCTGTGTGGATTGCTGAAGATGTCTACAACCGCGCCATGTTGCTGCGCGATTTCCCTAACGATCGATAAGCCCAGGCCGCTACCTTCGACGTTGCTGCCGAGGATGCGATAAAAACGTTCGAATACGTGTGTTCGCTCCATGGGTGGGATGCCGAAGCCGGTATCCTCCACTTCCAGAATCGCTGTCTCCTCGACCGCATTGGCGCGCACCCGTACAGTGACGCTTCCGCCTTCTGGTGTATAGCGCAGTGCATTGTCGATCAAGTTGCTCAACAGCTCGCGCAACATCACCGGATTGCCGATCACCAGCAGTGGATAGCCGGGTTGTTCGAAACCGAGATCGATACGATGCGCAAATGACTGTTGCACCCAGTCCTGTACCGTGCTGCGCGCCAGTTCCGATAGTTCCAGCGGAATGAAAGGCTTGACCTGTGGAGTCTGGTTCTCCGCGCGTGCCAAGGTTAGCAATTGATTGACTAGGCGTGTGGCCGATTCCGAGCTTTTTGACAGTTGTTCCAGCGAGCGGTGAATTTCTTCATAACTGGTTTCGCGCAAAGCCAACTCCGACTGCATGCGCATTCCGGCCAGTGGTGTTTTCATCTGATGTGCTGCGTCGGCGATAAAACGCTTCTGCATTTCGATGCTTTGCGACAGCCGCCCCAACATCTCATTCAGAGACCGTACCAGCGGTGAAATTTCCTCAGGTACTTGCCCTGAGTCGATGGGACTCAGATCGTCCGGTCGCCGTGCACGTATGCGTTGCTGCAACTCGGCCAGCGGCGCCAGTCCACGCGATAGCGCAAACCACACCAAGGCGAGTGCAATCGGCAAGATAATGAATTGCGGCAGAATCACGCCTTTGATGATGTCATTGGCAAGGAGGGTGCGCTTGTCCAGCGTTTCCGCCACCTGCACCAATGCAAGCGGTGGTTCTTTCGAAGACATTCTCACGTTGCGGCTGCGGCGAACATCTATATAGGCATAGGCGACGCGTATCTCATGGCCGCGCATGGTCTCGTTGCGAAACCGAATCGCGCCGGTCGGTACTCTTTCTTCTTCCAATGGTGGAGCAGGGAGATCACGGTCACCGGCCACATATTCGCCTTTGGGACCCAATACCTGAAAATAAATATTGTCGATGTCGTCCGCGCGCAATATGTCGTGTGCCGAGCTGGAAAGCTGGGCCACAGTCTTGCCGCCGATTTCCTGTACCTGCTGCGAAACGACAATCACGCGATCATCGAGGGCGCGGTCAAACGGGTGGTTGGCGATGTTTTTTGCGACCAGGTAGGTGATTGCAATGCTCATCGGCCAAAGCAGCAGCAAGGGAACCAGCATCCAGTCCAGAATCTCGCCGAACAGGGATCGCTGGGTATTCTCTTCCGGCAGGGTGTCGAACGGTTCGGTAAAGAGG
>DATLIB010000216.1:0-8173 GCA_035539595.1 Noviherbaspirillum sp. | reverse complement strand
ATATGGGACGGCTACCGCCATGGCCCGGAAGCAGCGCGCGAAACCTTCGGGTTCGATGCCGCGTATCCGCTGACGGCTCTTGCCAGCGAAGTGCCGAAGCTGATGGCGAATACGCCGGCATTGTTTTATGCGCTCGGCAGCAGCGACAAACTCGACCGGCAGGTGCAGGAGTGGCTGCAGGCCGTTCGCCTGCACGCGCGCGCAGGCATCAGTACACCCTCGACAGTGCACGATGTGCATGTATTGCTGGACGAGATGCGTCTATTCAAGGATGCGGAAGAAATCGGCATCATGAAGCGCGCCTCCACCATCGCCGCGCAAGCACATCGACGGGCGATGCAGACCTGTCGTCCGGGCTTGCGCGAATATCACCTGGAAGCGGAACTGCTGCATGAATTCCGTCGCAACGGATCGCAATTTCCCGCTTATGGTTCCATTGTCGCCACCGGCGCCAACGCCTGCGTCTTGCACTACCGCGCCAGCGACGCGGAGATCAAGGAGGGCGATCTGGTGCTGATCGATGCCGGTTGCGAGCTGGATAGCTATGCCTCCGACATCACGCGCACCTTCCCCGCCAATGGAAAATTCACCGGCCCGCAGAAGGCCCTGTATGAAATCGTGCTGGCGGCACAGACGGCTGCGATTGCCGAAACGCGACCAGGCAAGCGCTTCATGGATGGTCACGAGGCTGCTGTGCGCGTGCTGGCGCAAGGCATGCTTGACACTGGCCTGCTGGATAAGGACAAGGTCGGATCACTGGATGACGTGATTGAAAAAGGAGCCTACCGCCAGTTCTATATGCACCGCACCGGCCACTGGCTGGGCATGGATGTGCACGACGTCGGTGACTATCGTGAAGGCGCCGAGTCCGGTGCCGAAAAGCCGTGGCGCACACTTGCTCCCGGCATGATGCTCACCATCGAGCCGGGCATCTATGTCCGTCCCGAACCCGGCGTCCCCGAACAATTCTGGCATATCGGCATCCGTATCGAAGACGATGCCCTGGTCACGGAAAACGGCTGTGAAATTATCACCGAGGCAGCACCGAAATCCATCGCCGATATCGAAGCAACGATGAAACGCTGATTGCAGGACGATGGCAACTACGGAATTCGATCTGGCGATCTGTGGCGCCGGGCCGGTGGGTCTGACGCTGGCGCTGCTGCTTCACCAGCGCGGGATGGATGCGTCGCGCATTGCTTTGATCGATGCCAAAACGCTTGAGCAGGCAACGGCTGACCCGCGCTCGATCGCCCTCTCCTACGGCAGCCGGCAAATTCTGGAAGCGGCCGGGGCTTGGCCGGTTGCGGCAGACACCATCCATCAAATTCACGTATCGCGCCGCGGCCACTTCGGACGCACCATGATCGACCGCGAAGAATATGACTTGCCAGCGCTCGGATACGTCGCGCGCTATGGCATGTTGGTCAGTGTGCTGGCGGCGACCTGCCAGCGCGCCGGACTTGCGACCTTGCGGCCGCAGCATGTCAGCACATCCATAGAAAGTGAAGACGCCGTCACCCTGCATCTGTCCAATGGCAAGGAAGTGACCACGCAACTCATGGTGCAAGCCGAAGGCGGCGTATTTTCGGAACAGGCAGCAAAGCCAGTACGGCGCGATTACGACCAGACTGCGGTAATTAGCCACATCACCGCCAGCGCGCCGATCGCCCATCGTGCATTCGAGCGATTTACCGACGAAGGCCCCCTTGCCCTGCTACCACAAGATGGCGGCTATGCCTTGGTGTGGTGCGTACGTCCGGCGACGGCAACGCGTTTGCAAGCATTGTCCGATGACGCATTCCTCGATGAACTGCAGCACACCTTCGGTTCGCGTCTTGGACGCTTTACCGGCGCTACGACACGCGTCACCTACCCGTTGGGGCTCAACGCTTGCCCGTCGGCATCAGCGCGAACGGTCGCTATCGGCAATGCCGCGCAAACCTTGCATCCGGTTGCGGGCCAAGGGCTCAACTTGGGGCTGCGTGACGCTGCGGTACTCGCGCGCCTCGTGGCACAGGACGTCTCTGCCAACGGGCTGCAGCGTTTCGTGCAAACACGTCAGTCCGACCGCAACACCACGCTTACCTTGACCGATACGATGGCGCGCATATTCTCAAGTGCATCGGATGGCGCGCTGTCGCAGACCGCGCTGGGATTGTCGCTGGCTCTGCTCGACATATTCAAGCCTGCCAAGCGGATATTGGCTGAACACATGATGTTCGGCAGCCGCTCGTAAAAAAACCGCGCAAGCGCGGTTTTTTTACGGTTCAACACATCTCTTCACGTATCTTCAGATATCGACAGCTCAGGCAGCCTTTAACGCCACCAGCACTTCGTCCAGCATCTTCTTAGCATCGCCGAACAACATGCGGTTGTTGTCCTTGTAGAACAACGGATTGTCCACCCCTGCATAGCCAGACGCCATGCTGCGCTTCATCACGATCGAGCTCTTGGCCTTCCAGACTTCCAGTACCGGCATACCGGCGATCGGACTGGACGGATCTTCCTGTGCCGCCGGGTTCACGATGTCGTTGGCGCCGATCACGATCACTACGTCGGTATCCGGGAAGTCCTCGTTGAGTTCATCCATCTCCATCACGATATCGTAAGGTACCTTGGCCTCGGCCAGCAGCACGTTCATATGTCCAGGCATGCGACCCGCGACCGGATGAATACCGAAGCGCACGTTGATGCCCTTCTCGCGCAAGTGTTGTGTGATTTCATACACCGTATGCTGTGCCTGCGCCACCGCCATGCCGTAGCCGGGAACGATAATCACGTTCCTGGCTTCGCGCAGCAATTCGCTGGTTTCAGTGGCAGTCACCGCCACGACCTCTCCAGCCGGTTGCGCGGCACCGCCTGTCGCTGCAGGCTTGGCGCTGTCAGAGCCAAAGCCGCCGGCAATCACGCTAAGGAAATTACGATTCATGGCACGGCACATGATGTACGACAGGATGGCGCCGCTCGACCCAACCAACGCGCCGGTCACGATCAGTAAATCGTTCGACAACATGAAGCCTGTAGCCGCCGCCGCCCAGCCGGAATAGCTGTTCAGCATCGACACCACCACCGGCATGTCGGCACCGCCAATTGCCATCACCATGTGGATGCCGAACAACAGAGCGATCACGGTCATCACGATCAACGGCAACATACCGGCTTCGAGCGTGTCGGCTCGGATGAACTGCACGCCGCAATAAATCACCGCCAACAGGCCGGCAAGGTTAAGCCAGTGACGCGCCGGCAGCAGCAAGGGCTTGCCGCCGATGCGAGCAGACAGCTTGCCGAAGGCAATCACCGAACCAGAGAAAGTAATCGCGCCGATCAGGATGCCGACGTAGATTTCAATTTCATGGATTACCTTTTCCGCGCCGCTGAAATTGGCCGATGCCGCCGGGTCGATATAGCTCGCATAGCCGACCAGTGTGGCCGCCAAACCCACCAGGCTATGCATCAGCGCGACCAGCTCCGGCATCTGCGTCATCTGGACAGTACGCGCCGCGTAGAGGCCAATGGCAGCGCCGATCACCATGGCTCCTATAATCCACGGCAGCCCCGCCGCCGAGACATAGGGACCAAAGACCGTCGCCAGGACGGCAATAGTCATGCCGATGATGCCGTACAGGTTGCCACGGCGCGAAGTTTCCGGATTGGAGAGACCGCCCAAGCTGAGGATGAAAAGGATTGCCGCACCAAGGTAAGCGACGGTTGTAAGACTGACAGACATTGATCGTCTCCCTTTATTTGCGGAACATCGCCAGCATGCGGCGGGTCACGGCGAAACCGCCGAACATGTTGATGGTGGTCAGCGCAACGCCAATCACCGCCAGCCAGCGTATCCAGCTATCCGGCCGCTCAAGCCCATCCGCGACCGGCGGCGCGATTTGCACCAGCGCACCGATGGCGATGATGCTGGAAATGGCATTGGTCACGCTCATCAACGGCGTATGCAATGCTGGCGTGACATTCCAGACCACCATGTAACCGACAAAGCAGGCCAACACGAACACCGTGAAATGTCCGAGGAAGGAAGCCGGCGCATAAGCGCCGATGAGCCAGAACAACGCAGCGGCCACACCGAACATGACCGCCATGCGAGTACCCGAGACGGGTGCGCTGGCCGCACCATGACCGTTCGCCTTGACCGGCATCGCAGCGGCTGGTTTTGCCGTAGCTGCCGGCGCAGCCGACAACTTGGGTGGCGGAGGTGGCCAGGTAATGGCCCCCTCCTTGATCACCGTTGTGCCACGAATCACCTCGTCGTCCATGTTGACGTGAATAGTGCCGTCCTTGGTCTTGCATAACTCCTCTATCAGGCGCAGCAGATTGGTTGCATACAGCGTACTCGACTGCCTGGCCAGGCGGCTCGGTAAATCCGCATAGCCGATGATCGTCACGCCATGTTTGACGACCACCTTGCCCGGCTCGGTCAATTCACAGTTGCCGCCCTGCTCCGATGCCAGATCGACGATCACGCTACCGGGTTTCATCGATTGCACCATTTCGGCTGTAATCAACTTGGGTGCCGGTTTACCGGGGATGAGCGCGGTCGTGATGATGATATCGACCTCTTTTGCCTGCTTGGCAAAGGTGGCGCGTTGCGCCTGCTGGAAGTCCTCACTCATCACCTTGGCGTACCCGCCGACGCCGGCGCCCTCTTCTGTGTAATCCACGGCAACGAATTCGCCACCCATGGATTTCACTTGGTCGGCCACTTCCGGCCGAGTATCGTTGGCACGCACGATTGCCCCCAAGCCGGAAGCCGCGCCGATAGCAGCAAGGCCAGCGACGCCGGCACCGATGACGAAGACCTTGGCCGGCGGCACTTTGCCGGCGGCAGTAATCTGACCAGTGAAGAAACGTCCGAAATGATGGGCCGCCTCAATAACAGCGCGATAACCGGCGATATTTGCCATGGAACTGAGCGCATCCATTTTCTGTGCGCGCGACATGCGCGGGACGCTATCCATTGCCAGCACGGTGACTTGTTTCGCGGCAAGTTGTTGCATCAACTCCGGATTCTGTGCCGGCCAGATGAAGCTCACCAGGGTGCTTCCTTCGCGCATTAGGCCGACTTCTTCCGCATTCGGGCCGCGCACCTTAAAAACAATATCGGACGCGGCCCATAATGTTGCCGCATCGGCCACCACCTCGGCTCCTGCTGCCCGATAGGTATCGTCGCTAAAATTGGCGGCATCGCCTGCTCCCGATTCGACGCGGACCGAAAAGCCCAGTTTGATGAGCTTTTCCACCACATCGGGAACGGTCGCAACGCGCTTTTCGCCTGGAAAGACTTCGCGTGGTACTCCTATTACGAGAGGCATACGGTTTCCCCTTGCTTAGATTATTTGTGTCGATTGAATGAGAGCGGGCAGCGTTCGTGCTGCCCTTGAAAAACTATTTCTTGAGACCGATCATTTGGTTTTTTTCGTCCACGAACACGATTTTCGGGACGTAGGTTTCGACTTCAGCGTCGGTCATCGGCGCATAGGTGCAGATGATCAGCAGATCACCCAGATGAGCGCGCCGGGCAGCGGCGCCGTTGAGCGAAATCTCACCGCTGCCACGTTTGCCCTTGATGGCATAGGTGGAGAAGCGCTCACCATTATTGATGTTGTAAAGCTCGATTTTTTCAAATTCCTTGATATCCGCTGCTTCCAACAGATTTTCATCGATGCCGCACGAACCCTCGTAATGCAGGTCGGCCTGCGTGACCGCCACGCGATGAATCTTCGCGCGAAGCATGATACGTTGCATTTCTTCTTTCTCCTGATTGCACAGTACGTCCGGCTCCCTACATAAGAGGGAGGCAACAACAGTGCGTTCTTCGTGATTGAGGCTCTAGAGCGGTTTAGCCGGCATACTGCGAAAACTTTTGGAGTCGGCACAACTATAAGTCGGCCAGCTCAGCTCAAGTTTGCAGTATGCGGTTTGTTGCGCATTTCCAGTAGTGCTGCAGCAATTGCAACTCCCATTTGCAAGGAAACCAATATACCCAGTCTTCTTGCCCTTTCCACCTACTTGTAATTCTTACAGCGATCTTACACGGAAAATAAAAAATAACGCCATCATGCTATTTGGTTGACGTCAAAATCGCTGGCAGGCCGCACGCTGTTCTACGTTGCTCCTCACTGAGAGAGCCCCAAGAGCATGGAAAAATTGTGCAAGATCAATAACCTCCGAGGAACGGCAGCCATGATGCCTGTTCTCCAGGCCAATGCCGGCATAGGGCGGCATTGGACAGCACAATGCAGGTAAAATGTCGCCCTCTTCGAGGAGTACTATGTCTGACGTTTGGAAACCATCTGTGACGGTCGCGGCGATCATCGAGCGCGGCGGTCGCTTTTTACTGGTCGAGGAAGAAACCAGCGACGGCATTCGCTTCAACCAGCCAGCAGGGCATCTCGATCCCAATGAATCCCTGATTGAAGCCGTTTCGCGCGAGACAATGGAAGAAGCCGCTCACGATTTCGCGGCGACCGCGCTGGTGGGCGTCTACATGTCACGCTATTTGTCGTCGCGAACCAGACAGGAGGTGACGTATCTGCGTTTTGCTTTTTGCGGCGACCTAGGCTTGGCATATGACCGACCGCTTGACGAAGGCATTCTGCGCACCGTGTGGATGAGCCGCGACGAGATGCTCACCTGCGAAAGCAAGCACCGGAGTCCATTGGTATTGCAATGCGTGGACGACTATCTGGCCGGCAAGCGCCTCCCCTTATCCACGATCTATACCCATCCGAGCGTTATCGGAGCTCTGCATGTCTAAAAAGCGGGTCGTCATCGGCATGTCTGGCGGAGTCGACTCGTCGGTTTCCGCTTGGCTGCTGAAAGAGCAGGGTTATGAGGTCATCGGCCTTTTCATGAAAAACTGGGAAGACGACGATGACTCTGAATACTGTTCGACGCGACAAGATTGGATTGATGCAGCCAGTGTGGCTGATGTAGTCGGCGTCGATATCGAGGCGGTCAATTTCGCCGCCGAATACAAGGACCGGGTATTTGCCGAGTTCCTTCGTGAATATCAGGCTGGACGCACTCCCAACCCGGACGTGCTATGCAACGCCGAAATCAAATTCAAGGCGTTTCTCGACCATGCCATGACGCTCGGCGCCGACTTGATTGCGACCGGGCATTATGCGCGGGTGCGCCAGGCAGAAACGGGACCGAATGCCGGTCGCTTCGAGTTGCTGAAAGCGTATGACGCCAGTAAGGACCAGAGCTATTTCCTGCACCGCCTGAACCAGGCGCAGTTATCGAAAACACTGTTCCCTCTTGGCGACATTCCAAAAACAGAAGTGCGTCGGATCGCAGAAAAAATCGGCTTGCCAAATGCAAAAAAGAAGGACTCAACCGGCATTTGCTTCATCGGCGAACGTCCCTTCCGCGAATTCCTGAACCGCTATCTATCCCATGCTCCCGGCCCGATGAAAACACCGGACGGCAGCGTCGTCGGCGAACATATCGGGTTGAGTTTTTACACCCTTGGCCAGCGCAAAGGCATTGGTCTTGGCGGCATCAAGTCATACCAGAACGCAGAAGGTAGTAGCGACGCCTGGTATGTCGCCCGCAAGGATGTCACAACCAATACCCTGTATGTTGCACAAGGCCACGACCATCCCTGGCTGTTATCAACAGCCCTAACGGCCGACCAAGCCAGCTGGATTGCCGGCCAACCGCCCGAAACTGGACAGCTTTCGGCAAAAACCCGATACCGCCAAGCTGACATGCCATGCGTGCTGGCAGCCACCGACGCCAGCCATTTCTCTCTCGCTTTTTCGACACCCCAATGGGCTGTAACCCCAGGACAATCCGCTGTGCTCTACGACGGTAACATTTGCCTAGGCGGCGGCATTATTCACACATCTTCCGAGACGACTTAGGAGTCGAGCAGGAATAAGTTGGACATTTTGGCGCTCGTTGCTGGATGCAATGCAAGGCGTCTGGCGCGCCGCAGTGCGAGCACTGCAAGCGGCAGACAACGCCGCAGTGCGCCAGCGGCGAGCAGCAAAAATTGTTCAACTTATTATTGCGCGGCGACTAAGTGCAATACGTCAGTGCATTAGCAAGCACTTCAATGTAAGCGCGTCGATTGGAGGAGACCATGTTCGTCGTGCGGCCTGTCGATACCCCGGACATCCCGGCGCTGGAAGCATTCGCCGCAGCCGCC
>DATLIB010000215.1:0-7879 GCA_035539595.1 Noviherbaspirillum sp. | reverse complement strand
CGCGCGCCCGACCTGGTCGTCTTCAAAAATATAGGTTTCGAGATTGATGTGATCGCGCGCGCCGCGCATGGCGGCCATCATGGCGCGCATGGTGGCGGGACCGTCGTCCAGCAGAGTGACCTGGTTGCCGGCGACCAGGGGTGCGCCGCTGATGGCTTCTTCGGCCGCCGCATGTTTGCGCAACATGTCGGTCGGACCGGCCTTGTTGGCGAGCCGGGCCAGTAACGCGTCTTGCCTTGCCGCTGGCAGCACGCCGCGCGCACCGATAATCGTGGGAGCTTGCGGGGGCACGAGATCGCGATCCTGCAAGTAAGTCGTGTCAGGAAGACTGGCGCAGGCGGCAAGCATGCCGGCGCCCAAGCTCAGCGTCACACAGGTGCTGCGTTCCAACGGCAAGAACGACCAGGGAGGTCTCATCGCTGCACGCGCCTTCCAGTAGGTATCTGAATGATTGGAATCGTTTCATCATGAAAAAAATCCGTGCCATATCAATACTTACTCCAGTACTTACTCAAAAATAGGGCTTACGCAAAACCGTCCCAGCCGCGTTGTGTTGCCTTGTCGTACTAGATGTACTGTCTGCGCCAACACGCCTTGCTGGGTCAATTTTGCGTAAGTCCTAAAAAAGGAAGTGCAGGAAAAAACGAGCAGGCAACGTCCTCTCCCCCCAGCGCTGGTGCGCTGACGGTAAGCGGAGAAGAGATGCGGTAAGAAGAAAAATATCACCGGCCCCCTTATTCTTGCTCGACTCCCAGGCGGGCCGGAATCGGTCAGATATCCGGACCGATACGGATCTTGCGGTTGACGCTGGAAATGGCGTAGCCCTTCATGTCGATCTGCTCGAACACGTCTTCTGCGCTCAGGCCAAGTACTGGCGCATGGTTTTCATCGATATCGATATTGCTTTCTGCCGTTTCCCAATCGATGTTGGTCGCTTCATTGGGAATGGGTTTGCCTTGCGGCACGGCCAAGTAAGAATACTTGCCTTCTTGTTCAGGGCGTTTATACACGTCAACTTTCATGGCTTCCATCCTTGTAAAGAAAGGGTGAACTGTATTGACCGTCCGACACGTTAAAGGTTGCGCAGGGCGATAAAAGTTCGTTCATTCCTCGCGCAATCTTGTTCATTGCATAAGCAAGTGAGGCATTTCCTTGTCACTTGCTTACTTCTTTCTTCATCTTTCCCAAAAAAATCTTTCCGAGTTGCATAAACGCGTATTGAATGCAGGAAAGACGCTCCTTAGAATGAATCACGTTGCGCCACGTCAACTAAACCGGCGAGGCGCGACACGGCGGTCCGTTGCCCGGGCCGATGTGTTTGCAGTGCAACGTGGTCAGATCCTATGGCAGCTTTATTTGTACAGCAGGGCCGCACGAAGAAACGCTGGACCCTCTCCGCAGTCATTGGCGTACTCGCCTTTGCCGCCAGTCTGTGCGTCAGCCCCGTTCCCGCGGAAGCCGTGGCGCTGGATGTCTCCCTCAATGAACGTGTCGTCATGGTGCCCACCGCCTCCGGTACCGGCACGGTGGAACTGGAAACGACGATTTTCACTCCGCCCGGTAGCGGCCCTTTCCCAGTGGTGGTCATGAACCACGGCAAGGCGCTCGGCGACCCTCGCTCGCAGGGGCGCGACCGCTTCATCGTGCTCAGCCGCGAATTCGTGCGGCACGGCTATGCCGTCGTGATCCCGATGCGGAAAGGGTTTTCCAAGTCGGGCGGCAAGTACGTGGAGTACGGCTGCGACATGGTCGCGCATGGACAGGCCCAGGCCGATGACTTGCAAGGGACGCTGGAATATCTGCGCACCCAATCCTGGGCCGACAGCGAGCGGGTGCTGGTCGCAGGCCAGTCGTATGGCGGTTTGACGGCGCTGGCCTTCGGCGAGCGCCAGTTTCCGGGGGTCAAGGGTTTGATCAACTTTGCCGGCGGCCTGAAAGTGCATGGCGGCGGCTGCAGCTGGCAGCAGGCCTTGGTGGATACCTTCGCCGGCTACGGCGCCCGGACCAGCTTGCCGAGCCTCTGGTTTTATGGCGAGAACGACCATCACTTCGGCCCGCAGCTTGCCGCGCGCCTGTACGACGCCTATGTGCAGGCCGGGGGCTTGGCGCGGTTGATTGCCTTCGGTCCGTTCAAGAAAGATGCGCACGGCATGAGCGCCAGCCGCGATGGCGTCAAGATCTGGTGGCCGGAAACCGAGCGCTTCCTGAAAGACCTCGGCTTGCCGACCGATACCGTGGTCGCGTTCGACGACGAGTTCACGGTGCCGGAAGTCGCTTACGCGGCGATCGACGATGTCGAGGCCCTCCCTTACCTGCGCGGCAAGGCCCGCGAGCAATACCGGACTTTCCTTGGCAAGTCGCTGCCGCGCGCCTTTGCGGTGTCGCCGAGCGGCGCCTGGGGCTGGGCCGAAGAGGGAGACGATCCGGTCATGCAGGCGCTCGCCGGTTGCCAGAAAAACAGCAGCCAGCCGTGCCGTCTGTATGCGGTCAACGATGTGGTCGTGTGGAGCGGCGAGCCGCCGGCCGCCATGATGGCCGCCGCGCCGTCGCCGGCCGCCAATGCGCCCGACACGCCCGCTGCTGCCGCGGTCGTCGCTGGTCCCTAGCACGTGTATACGCGTATGATGGCGGTCCTTTTTTAAAACAGAAACCAGGACCATGGCCCATGCCTGCGGTGTCGATTTCGGCACCTCCAATTCCACAGTCGGTTGCAACCGTCCCGGCCAGCCTCTATTACTGCCGCTGGAAGCCGACAAGGCCACCTTGCCCTCGGTCATCTTTTTCAACGCCGACGAAGATCGGGCCAGCTTTGGTCGCGCCGCACTGGGCGACTATCTGGAAGGCTACGAAGGCCGCCTGATGCGTTCGCTCAAGAGCTTGCTCGGCACCAGCCTGATCGATGGCCAGACCGAGGTGCAAGGGCGCGCGCTGCGCTTTCGCGACCTGCTCGCGCAATTCATTGGCGAGCTCAAGCGGCGCGCCGAACAGGCCGCCGGACAATCCTTCTCGCAGGCAGTGTTCGGCCGGCCGGTGCACTTCATCGATGACGATCCCGCCGCCGACCGCCTGGCGGAAGACACCTTGCGCGAGATCGCGCAGGCCGCCGGTTTCCGCGAACTGGCATTCCAGTACGAGCCGATCGCCGCCGCCTTCGATTACGAATCGTCCATCAGCGGTGAAGAGCTGGTGCTGATTGTCGATATCGGTGGCGGCACTTCCGACTTTTCGCTGGTACGGCTGTCGCCCGAGCGCGCCGACCGGGCGGAACGGCGCGACGACATTCTTGCCACCGGCGGCGTACACATCGGCGGCACCGATTTCGACAAATACCTCAGCTTGTCCTCCGCCATGCCCCTGCTTGGGCTGGGCACGCGGCTCGCCAGCGGCAATGAGGTGCCGTCCAGTTACTACTTCAATCTGGCCACGTGGCACACCATCAACTTCGCCTACACTCAAAAGGTCTGGCGCGAATTGCAGGACGTGCAGCGCGACGCCTGCGAACGCGACAAGCTGGCGCGCCTGCTGACACTGATCGAGCAGCGCGACGGCCATTGGCTTGCGTTGAAGGTGGAGGAAGGAAAGATTGCCCTGTCCGATGCCGATAGCGTGGTCGTGCCGCTCGAACGCCTGGCGCCGGATTTGTCGCTGACCCTGGAGCGCGCCGCCTTCGATGCGGCGATTACACCGCTTGTCGCCAGCGTGGCTGCCACCGTCACGCAGGTATTGCAGGACGCCGGCGTGACGGCGGACGCGGTCGATACCGTCTTCTTCACCGGCGGCTCCAGCGGCGTGCATCTGTTACGGCAAAAAATAGCGGCGCTATTGCCGGCGGCGCGCGCGGTGGAGGGGGATCGCTTCGGCAGCATCGGCGCGGGGCTGGCGCTGGATGCCGCGCGCAAATTTGGATAGCCTGACGCATTGAGTCGCCGCGCAAGAATAAGGTGAACAATTTTTGCTGCACGCCGCTGGCGCATTGCGGCGCGGGGTTCGCCGGTGCGGCATGCACGATAGAATGAGCGCCTCCCTGTTCCGCCCGCTTTCCGACATGACACTCGACCGTTCGCTCACCCGCTGCGCCTGGGCCAATCCGGCCAATCCCCTTTACCTTGCCTATCACGACGCAGAGTGGGGCGTGCCCTGTCACGATGAGACGCGCCTGTTCGAAATGCTCAATCTCGAAGGCGCGCAAGCCGGGTTAAGTTGGGAAACCGTGCTCAACAAGCGGGCGCATTACCGTCTCGTCTTCGATCAATGGGATGCGGAAAAGATCGCCCGCTATGACGCCGCCAAGGTGGCTGCATTGCTCGCCGATCCCGGCATCATCCGCAACCGTTTGAAAGTCGCGGCCACTATCTCCAATGCCCAGGCTTACCTGCGCCTGCGCGAGGAAGAGGGCGGACTGGCGCCTTTTCTGTGGGCCTATGTCGATGGCAAGCCGATCGTCAATGCCTGGACCGACTGGCGCGATTGCCCGGCCAAGACCCCGCTGTCCGACCGCCTCTCGAAAGACCTCGGCAAGCGCGGCTTCAAGTTCGTCGGTTCCACCATCGTGTACGCCTACATGCAGGCGATCGGCATGGTCAACGACCACGGCATCGACTGTTTCCGGCACGGCGCCTGAGCATCGTCGCAGGCATCGCCGGGCCGCAGTATCATCGGCCCTATCTATTCACTTGGGAGGAAAGGCATGACAATGCTCCCTACGCGCACCATTTCCGTTTCCATCGCCTGCCCGCCAGCACGGGTTTATGACTTCATTCGCGATGCGCGCACGCTGCCGCGCTGGGCTACGGCATTCTGCAAATCGGTGGTGCCGGACGGCGGCAACTGGATCGTGTTCACGCTGCAAGGGCCGCTTGGCCTGCGCTTTGTCGAACCCAACGCCTTCGGCGTACTCGATCACTACATACGCCTGACGCCTGATTTCGAGCTCTACGTGCCCCTGCGAGTGGTGCCGAACTATGCTGGGAGCGAAGTCATTTTCACGCTGTTCCGTCTCCCCGATATTGCAGACGAACAATTCGCTGCCGATGCGGCGCTGGTGCAGGACGATCTCAACAACCTGAAGCGTCTGCTGGAAGCCTGATACCAGGCTGCACCTCAAACGTGACATGAAATCGCGTCTTTTCCCGCTCGGTATTGTTACTTTCCCCACTGAATCTTCTTAGATAGACCGCTTCTCTTTCCAGATTTTCTCTTGCCGGAGGGCTGCTACAGTGGTTTCGTTGGCCTGTAAGAAACTTTTTGCAGGCGGTGGCAGATGGCATGCCCCTTGTAACGATCAGCATGGGCTGCGCTTTTCAGACATGAAAGCGGCGCAGCCTTGTCGTCTCTCCTCAGTGTCTCCTGAGGTTGGGAGTGGAGAGTGTTCTCCACTCCCTTTTTTTCGGCCATTGCGCGACGCCTACGGCGCGCTGCTGGACGAGTTGCTGGCGGCGGGATTTTTCTGCGTCACTTGGACGTCAGCGTCAAGATGCCTTCCATGGAAGAGGCGTGGCGCTTGTTCTCGTCCGGGTGTCTGACGGTGCAGCCGGTCACCGTGCAAGAGCGGTACATCTGCAACAGCTTGCGTTCCGCATCTGCCTGGTCATGAGCGCCGATCACGATACTGTCGATCTTCTGGCCGCTGCGCGTCTGAATCGCAAAATCGAACTTCAGCATGTCTCCCCCGCGCATCTGTCGTTTGCCTGTTTATAGGCCAGATCGCGGGGCAAGTCAAAGCAGCTCAGGCCCCCCGCAGCAGGGCGCGGCCCTTGCCGACGAGGCCTAGCGCCAGCGCGGTGGCGCACAGCACGACGGCAATACCGCTCACAGTGCCGACGGTGATGGGCTCACCGAGCAGCAGCCATGCCCAGATGGACGCCGTCGCCGGCACCAGGAAGGTGACGGTAATCGCCTTGCTCGCGCCTTCGGTGGCGATCAGGTGGAAGAACAAGCCATACGCCAGCCCGGTGCAGAGTACGCCGAGGACCGTCACCGACACCAGTGCAGACAAGGTTGCCGCTTCCAACGCATGCGGCACGTCAGGCAGCGCCAGCGGCAGCAAAGCCAGGGCGGCGGTGAGTTGGCTGCCAGTGGCGGTGGCCAGCGACGGAATGGAGGAGGCATGCATGCGGGTGTAGGTAGCGGCGAAGCCGTAGCAGACCGCCGCGCCCATGCCGGCCAGCACGCCCAGAACAACGTTAAGCGTCACGGCTGTCGGTCCAACGCCGACCAGTACCGCCACCCCTGTCAGTCCCAGCACGCAGGCCATCATGCGGGTCGGTGTCAGACGTTCTGCCAGCAGCAGGAAACCGAACAGGCCGGTGAAGATCGGCGCCAGCGAATTCATGGTCGCCATGTAAGCCGACGGGATATGCAAGGCAGACCAGGCAAACAAGGAGAACGGGATGGCAGTATTGAACAGCCCGATGACGAGGTAGACACGGGCATTGCGGCGCCAGTGGAACTCGATGCCGCACGAGCGCGCGAACAGGTAAAGCGCGGCGCCGCCGAGCAGGGCGCGCAGGAAGGTGGTCAGCAGCGGTCCGAGCGCCGGTGCGGCAATGCGCATCAGCATGAAGCTCGTGCCCCAGATGGCGCCGAGCAGTAAGAGTCTGAAGATGTTGGAGGTGGACATGAAACGGGCCTTTTGTGCGAGGGATCGAATGCTGCCGATGCCTCATTCTAGGGGGGAGGGTGGCACACCGGCTAACGACATTTATTGGCATGCATGTTAGAAAAACTAACAACGACTCCTTGTCTCATGCGCGTTAGCGCCAGATGGGGCGCGGCGCTGCCGCCGGAGTGGCAAAAATGGACATGCAAGTCACTGGCAGAAGCATTAACATGCCGGTCGAAAGGAGTCGCCTGTTTATGTCTACCCGTTTTTCCAGTTTCGCCGCCGGTGCGCGCGACACGCTGCCGATGCTGGTCGGCGCTGCCCCCTTCGGCATGATTTTCGGCACGCTGGTGTCGTCCGGTCCGCTCGCCGCCTGGCAGGGACAGTTCATGTCCTTGAGCGTCTACGCCGGCTCCAGTCAGTTCATTGCAGTCGGCTTGGTTGCCGGCCATGCGGGTCTGCTGGTGATCTGGTTCACCACGTTTATTGTCAACCTGCGTCACATGCTGTACGCGGCGACGCTGCTGCCGCATGTCGCCCACCTGTCAACGGGGTGGCGCTGGACGCTCGGTTTTCTGCTGACCGACGAGAGCTTCGCGGTCATGAACGACTATTACCGCAAGCATCCGCATGCGCCGCTCGGTCACTGGTATTTTCTCGGCTCCTGCCTGTCCATGTACGGCAACTGGCAGTTGTGGACGCTGGTCGGTCTGCTGTTCGGCGCGGTGTTCCCGCAGCTGCAGACGCTCGGCCTCGACTTTGCCATGGTCGCTACTTTCATTACGATCGTGGTGCCGCAATTGAACCGCGCACCGCATCTGGCGGCTGCCTTGGCTGCCGGCCTGTTCGGTTATCTCCTCATGGACTTGCCCTACAAACTAGGCCTGATGTGCGCGGTATCGATCGGTGTCATCACCGGCATGGCTCTGCTGCACTGGCAGTCACGGGCCACGGTGCAAGGGGAGCATGCATGAATTACACCTGGATGATTGTCGGCATGGCGGTGGTCACCTTCCTGATCAAGGCCACCATCTTCATCCTCGGCGGCCGCATCGCCTTTCCGCCCTTGCTGCAACAGGCGCTCGGCTTCGTTCCGGTGACGGTACTGACCGCCATCATCACGCCGATGGTGCTGGCGCCGCAGGGCGCGGGGCTGGAACTCAGCTGGCGCAATCCGCAGCTGGTAGCGGCCATCGTTGCGGTGCTGGTCTGCGCGACCACGGGCCGCCAGTTGCTCACCATCGCGCTGGCGCTGGCCGTGTTTTTCGGCTGGCAGTT
>DATLIB010000214.1:0-15112 GCA_035539595.1 Noviherbaspirillum sp. | reverse complement strand
CGGCGGCAATCAGGATGGTTTCAATCGGCAACTCACGCGTTGCCGCAGCAGCCAGCGGACTGCTGCCGACATAACCGAGCTGGATATCGCCGGATGCGACGGCGGTAATCACCTCGCCGCCGCTTTCGAATTTGCGCCAGTTGATTTTCCAGCCGGTTTGCTTTTCGTACTTGCCGTCTGCCTGCGCAATCTTGGAGGGTTCCACCACGGTTTGGTAGGCAATATGCACCTCCTTATCGGCGGCGGTTGCGGTGCCGGACAGCGCAAGCAATACCGTCAGCATGGGTAAGAGCTTGAAAAGTTTATTCGTCATGATCGGATGGGTTCTGAATTGTTTTTGTGAAGTGTATAAATCCGTGGATTCCTGTTGAGGGGAACTCTTTCACGGATTTGCTAAGTCGCCGCGCAAGAATAAGTTGAACAATTTTTGCTGCTCGCCGCTGGCGCACTGCGGCGCGTCAGACGCCTTGCATTGCATCCAGCCACGAGCGCCAACATGTCCAACTTATTCTTGCGCGACTCCTAATGCTGTTACGTAGAGTCCCAATGCGGGGTCATTCGTGCAATCGAAATATATGACCCCTGCGCTTTATGATCTGTGTAACCTCTTAAAAATTATAGGAGGCCGGAATTCAGTGGAGAACGAATGATTCCGATGAACGATATTTGTTTTTTTGGCGCGCCGTTACTCGGCGTTGTTGCATAAATCGGTGATTCGGCAATAGGAATGCACCATCTGTGGCGCGCTTCAAAAGCGGGGATTTTCAGGTAACAAAGGCGAGTGAATTCCTTCCATCTGTTCACTGGAAATGCAGTTTTATCGGAGCGATGACGGAAGGCTGACGGCCTCCGGCAGATTAGGTTCGCGTGACCTGAAGCGGTCCTATGCCGAGCAGCGTGAGATTGAGTTTGCCGAATTGGGCAACTGGATTAAGGGACCGTCCAGGAATAAGTGTGCACATTTTTGCGAACCAAAATGCACACACTTATTCCTGGAAGGTCCCTACGTATAAATTAAATTGCGCGACGCCTTAGCGCCGCTGATAGGTCACGAAGGCGTAGTCGAAACCGTTCTCTGCCGAGTGGTGCGTCTCGCGCGCCACTTCCTGCCATTGGGTCGGATCGATCTGTGGGAAAAACGCGTCGCAGTCGAAAGTCTTGTCGATTTCCGTCACGATAAGGCGGTCGGCGCGGGGCAGGGCCGCCGCGTAAATCTGGCCGCCGCCGATCACGCAAGCCGGCACATCCGCCGTCAGCCGCAGCGCATCATCGAGCGATGTGACAGCTTCCACTCCCGCATGCTGCCAGCCTGGATTGCGCGTGATGACGATGTTGCGCCGGTTCGGCAAGGGCCGGCCAATCGAATCGAAGGTCTTGCGACCCATGATGATCGGATGACCCATGGTCGTGCGCTTGAAATGCGCAAGATCCTCCGGCAAACGCCATGGCAGCGTATTGTCGATGCCGATGCCGCGCTGTGCGTCGGTGGCGACGACGATGGTGAGATGCGTCATGTCGTCCGCCTATACCGCCACCGGCGCTTTGATATGCGGATGCGATTCATAGCCCGTGATCTCGAAGTCATCGAAACGGTAATCGAAGATCGTGTCCGGCTTGCGCTTGATCGTCAGCGTCGGCAGCGCGTAAGGCATGCGCGACAATTGCTCCTGCACCTGCTCCATGTGGTTGGAATACAGGTGGCAATCGCCCCCAGTCCAGATGAACTCTCCCACATCGAGGCCGGTCTGCTGCGCCATCATGTGCGTCAGCAAGGCGTAGGAAGCGATGTTAAACGGCACGCCGAGGAAGATATCGGCACTGCGCTGGTACAACTGACAAGACAGCTTGCCGTCGGCAACGTAGAACTGGAAAAAAGCGTGGCAGGGCGGCAGTTTCATCTGGGGAATGTCGGCCACATTCCAGGCTGAGACGATCATGCGGCGCGAATCCGGGTTGTTGCGAATTTGCTCCATCACCTGCGCGATCTGATCGATATGCTGACCATCCGGCGTCGGCCAGGAGCGCCACTGGTAACCGTAAATCGGCCCCAGGTTGCCTTCCGGGTCGGCCCACTCATCCCAGATCGACACGCCGTTGTCTTTGAGATACTTGGTATTGGTCGAACCGGCCAGAAACCAGATCAGCTCGTGAATGATGGACTTCAGGTGCAGTTTCTTGGTGGTTACCAGCGGAAAACCTTCCTGCAGGTTGAAACGCATCTGATAGCCGAACACCGAGCGGGTGCCGGTGCCGGTGCGGTCGGTTTTTTCGGTGCCATGTTCATGGACATGGCGCATGAAATCGAGGTATTGGCGCATGGGGAGGCTCTGTCGTGAATCGCGCTATTTTAATGGATTCGTGCTCTCGACTCCCGGCGATTGTGGTGTGGTTTTCATCGCCAAAGAGAAATGCGATGGTTAAACCGTATTTGACACTGGCGCGTGAGCGCATTGGTCAATTGGGCGTTAAAAGCCATGATTTGCCTACCCTGTCACTACGTCTTGCATTGGATTTCTACTGCCGATCTATACCTTGCGAAAACTGCAAGGCTGCCAAACTGGCATACAAGCCTCCCTGCACCACCAGTGCGGCATGAGTCCCGCTTTCCACAATACGCCCGTGCTCCATCACGACGATGCGGTCGGCGTTTTGCACCGTCGCCAGACGATGTGCAATGACCAGGGTGGTGCGGCCGGCCATGGCGGCTTCCAGCGCGCCTTGCACCAGGCGTTCCGATTCCGCATCCAGCGCGCTGGTGGCTTCGTCGAGCAGCAGCAGTGGCGGGTTCTTCAGCAAGGCCCGCGCAATGGCGATGCGTTGCCGTTGACCGCCTGACAGGCGCACGCCGCGTTCGCCGAGAAAGCTCTGGTATCCCTGCGGCAGCCGTTCGATGAATTCATGCGCGGCGGCTAGTTGCGCTGCGGCGATGACTTCTTCGTCGCTGGCGTCGGCGCGGCCGTAGCGGATGTTGTCCATAGCGTTGGCGGAAAACACCACCGTATCCTGCGGCACGATGCCGATGGCTGCACGCAAGTCGTGCAGCGCAAGCTGGCGGATATCGATGCCGTCCAGCAGGATGCGGCCGCGCTGGGGATCGTAGAAGCGCAGCAGGAGTTGGAACAAGGTGGTCTTGCCGGCTCCCGAGGGGCCGACCAGCGCCACCGTTTCGCCGGGCAGGATAGTGAGCGACAGGTCGCTCAGGGCTGCTGCCTGCGGACGCGAAGGGTAGTGGAAGTCCACATGCTGCAGCGTCAATGCCGCACCGTTGGCGGTGCGGGGAGGCAGCGGCAGTACAACGGCGGGCGACTGGATCGGCGAACGCACCGACAGCAGTTCCAGCAGGCGTTCCGCCGCACCGGCGGCGCGTTGGGCTTCGCCCAACACTTCGGACAAGGCGCCGATGGCACCGGCGACAATGGTGGCGTAGAGGATGAACTGACCCAGTTCGCCCGGGCTCATGCGGCCGGCAATGACCGCATGCGCGCCCAGCCACAGCACGAACACGACCGCGCCGAATACCAGCAGGATCGCCGTGACGGTCAACAGTGAACGCGCGCGGATGCGCTGCAGCGCTGTTCCGAAGGCTTGCTCGACCGATGCGCCGAAGCGTTTGGCTTCGTCCTGCTCGCGGGTAAACGCCTGCACGGTCGGCATGGCATTCAGGATTTCACCGGCCAGTGCGGAAGCGTCCGCGACCCGGTCCTGGGACGCCCGCGAGAGTTTGCGCACGCGGCGCCCGAATAGCACGATAGGCAGGACCACCATGGCGAGCATGACGACAATGATTGACGATAGTGTCGGGCTGGTCACGAACAGCATTGCCATGCCGCCTGCGAAGAGCAGCGCATTGCGCAAGGCCATGGAAATGCTGGTGCCGACCAGGGCTTGGATCAGGGTGGTGTCGGTGGTCAAGCGCGATAGCACTTCGCCGGTTTGCGTGGTCTCGAAAAACTGCGGACTCTGCGCGACCACATGCCGGTATACCGCGCTGCGCAGGTCGGCCGTGACCCGCTCGCCCAGCCAGGACACCATGTAAAAGCGCGCCGCCGTCGCCACTGCCAGAATGCAGGCGACGCCGAACAGGGCGGCGAAATAGTGGTCGATATGCGCCTCCGCTGCCGCTCCCTGGAGGGCCGCCGCGCTGAAGCCGGCATCGATCAGTTGCTTGAAGGCGTAGGGGATGGCGAGCGTGGCGCCGGCCGCCAGCAGCAGTGCCAAACCCGCCAGCAGGAATTGCTTCTTGTAGGGGACAAGAAAGGGCAGCAGGCCGGTCAGGGTGGACAGGCTTCCCTTGGCGGCGCGGTCGGGCGTTGGCGTGGTCATAGTTTCAGGGCTTTCAGATAGCCGGTCAGTTCGAGATAGCCGCGTCCGGCTGCTTTGCCGTCGCGCGTGAGCGTGACCGCGCCTTCCCAGTACACCGCACCGGTCGATTGGCGCGAGTCCAGTTCCTGGTCGTCTTGCAGCGGCGTCAGTTCCCACACGGTGCCGCCGGTGTCGATGCGCATGGCGACCGGGTAGAGCGCGTTGGTGCGCGGCGAGCGCCAGCGTCGTTGCGGCAGGAAGTGTACCTGCTGCGGCCCGAATTGCGTGACGCGGCCTGCAGCATCGCGCAGGGCGGCGTGCGCCCAGAGCTGGCTGCCATCCTTGGCGCGAATGCGAAACGCCATCAGTGCAGAACCGTCGTCGAGGTTGGCGCCAACCCAATCCCAGCCGCTGGCGTCGGGGTCCAGCACACTGGTTGACCATTCATGATCGAGCCATGCCGTGCCGCTGACGGCCAGCGGCTTGCCGTCGCGAAGGATGGTGCCGGCGACTTTCAGGTGCGGCTCGCTGTAGTAATAACTGGCCTGTTCGGGTTTCGGCCCTTTGCGGGAAAAGCCGTGCTCGCCTTGCGCCATGGGCGGCTGGGTGGGCGTCAACGACAGCGTCAGGGCGAATCCGTGCACGGTGACACTGGTGCGGTAAGTGCCGTTGGCATCGCGCACAACATGCCAGTCATGCAGCTTCACATCCGTGTTGCCTGGCTTGGCATAGGCCAGGCCAAAACCTTCGCGCGCGCTCTTTTGGCCGTGCAGCAGTCTGCCGTCGGCAGGATCGGACAGGGCCGCGTGCGCGATGATCAGCTGCCGGGGCGCAAAGCGGCTTGGATTGGCGCGGTCCAGTTCGGTGGCGGAGCGGAAGAAGGTGATCTGGAAGCCGAGCGGTTTCTTGTCCGGCGTTTCCAGCCAGCCGGTCGCGTACCACCATTCGGTGCGAAAGTCGGGATGCGCGCCGAAGTCGCGCGGAAAGCTGAGCAGCTGGTCCTGCGTGACGGCAGAGAATTGCGGTGGCGCGCTCCATGCCGGGATGGAAAGGAAACAAAGCACGAGGGTCAGCCATTTTTTTGCCATTTTTTTCCAGTGCAATCGCATCACCAATCCTCCCGCACGGCACGCACCGCATCGCCGGATACCGCATACCTTCCTGCAATGACCGCCGTCGCTGTTGCCGATGCCAGCAGCACCGCAGCAACGGTAGCAAGAATGCGCCACGGCATATGCAACTGCATGGTCCAGTGAAACGACTGCGGATTGACGATGAAGACCAGAATCAGGCTGATCGCACCGCCCAGCAGAAAGCCGATGGCGATGCCTAACAGGCTGAGCAATCCGCCTTCGGCCGCCAGCATCGTCAGGATCTGCCGGCGGCTGACGCCCAGATGCCGCAACATGCCGAACTCCTTGGCGCGCGCCAGGGTTTGCGCGGAAAACGTGGCTGCCACGCCGAATAGGCCGATCACGATGGCAACCGCCTCCAGCAGATACGTGACGGCGAAACTGCGGTCGAAAATCCGCAGGCTGATGGCGCGAATGTCATCGGGTACGGAAAATTCGAGCGCCGTGCCGAAGGGCAAGCGGCGCAGCGCGGCAATCGCCTCGTCGGTGCTCGTGCCGGCGCGCAGCCACAAGGCGGCGTCATTGACATCGCGGTCACCGGACAACCGGCGGTAATCGTCCAGGCGTATCTGTATCGCGCCCGATTGGCGGGCGTAATCGCGCCAGACACCGGCAACGACAAATTGGCCCAGCGTGCCGGCAATAGGTAGCGTGACGCGCGCGCCGACTTGGTAACCATACAAGTCAACCATCGCTTCCGATACCCAGATCGGCATGCGGCTGTCCGGCAAGTCCTGCAGGGCGAGCGTGGCGCCGGTGAGCGGCAGGGTCCGGTTTGGATCGGCAAGGTCGATGGGGCGTGCCAGCAGGGCAACCGGCGGACGTGTCGGGTCCAGCGCCAGTTGCGAGATGCGCAAGAATTCCGTCCGGGCCACGAGTGGCGAGGCGGCAATCGCCTCCTGCTCGCGTATCGACAAGGTGGCGGTGTTGCCGCTGGCGGCGGCGTGTACATACAGGTCGGCCGACAGCAGTTGCGACAGCCAGTCGTCCACCGATACGCGAAAGCTCGCCACCATGATGGCCATCGCCACCATCAGGCTGAAGCTGGACAGAACGCCGCCGAGCGCCATCGAGGCCTGGTTCGGCGCATTGGCAAGCCGTGCCAGCGTGAGTGTGGAAACAGCGCGTTGCAGAGGCACGACAGCGCGCGCGAGCGCGGAAAATACCATGGCCGACAGGCGCGGCATCAAGGCGATGGTTCCGATCAGCAGCAAGCCGATGGCCAGATAACCGAAGACCGGCAATCCGGCGACCGGCGGCAACTGCGTCAGCAGCACGCCGAGGACAAGGCAGGCAAGCGCCGGCCAGGGCGAAGACAGCTTCGACAATGCAATGTCTTCACTGCCGGACTTGAGCGCCGGTGCTGGTCGGGCGCGTGCTGCTTCCCAGGCGGGAGCGGCGCATCCCAGCAAGGCAACGGCGGTGCCGAGCGTAAAAAACACGGCAGCAGCCACGGGAGAAAACTGCACGCTCGGTTGCACGCCCGGAAAGTAACCGCCGCCAAGATCGCCGCCGAACAGATGCAGCACCGTGCTGGCGATGGCATAGCCGCCGACCAACCCGAGCAGCGAACCGATCACGCCCAGCGTGGCGCCCTCGATCAGGATTTGTCCGAGCAGTTGCGCACGCGTCATGCCGGCCACGCGCAGGAAGGCAAGCTGGCTGCGGCGCCGGATTACCGACAGCGCCTGGGTGGAAAAAACCAGAAATGCGCCGGTGAACAAGGCCACCAGCGCCAGCATGTTCAAGTTGACCCGATAGGCGCGCGACATGTTGGCCGTGCGCGCTTCCTGATCCTGGGTTTCGGCGACCAGGTACTGCGGATGGAGCTGCTGTGCCAGCAGGCGCTTGTAGGCAGCGCGTGTGACGCCGGGCGCCAGTTTCAGTTCGATCCGTGACAATTGTCCGAGTCGTTGAAAGCGCCATTGCGCGGCGCCGATGTCCATCACCGCGATCCGCTGGCCGGGACGGGCGCGCACCAGGCCGCCAGCTACGCGCAGGTTGACCGTTTGCACACCGCTACGCAGCCGCAGACGGTCGCCTTGCTTTACCCGCAGCCATTCCATGGCGGCCGGGGAGAGAAACAGGGCATCGTCGGCCAGCGTATCGAAGGGCCGCTCCGGCGCCGGTACGCCGAGTAGATCGGGCGCGATGGCCGCCGCCTGGAAAGGATCGATGCCGAGCACTTTCAGCGCGTCTTCCCGGCCTTCGACAGCAGCATCGACTTCCAGCACCGGACTTGCCACGTCAACTTCCCGGCGCTGCGCCAGTTGCGCATACAGCGCTTCGTCGAAGTAGGCCTGCGTGCCGCGCACCTGCAAATCGGCTTGCCCTGACAGGCTCTTGATTGCCGCTGAAAATTCGTTATATGCGGCGGCGTTGATGAGATGGATCGCAAAGCCGAGCGCAATGCCCAGTGCAATCGCCCCGACGGCGACCAACGTACGCAAGGGATGGGCGCGCCACTCACCCAACATCAGCCAGCGTTGCAGGAGTATCGGGCCGGCTTGTTTCATTGGCGTTTGTCCATCGGCTGCAGTCCATCTCGCGTCAACAACAGGATGCGGTCGGCAGTGGCAGCGGCCGTCGGCGAATGCGTCACGAGAATCCCGGAAGCGCCGTTTTGCTTGAGTTCATTGTGTAGCAGAAGCAAGACTTCATGCGCAGTATCGGGATCGAGATTGCCGGTGGGTTCGTCCGCCAGCAGCAGGGCGGGGCGATGCACCAGCGCGCGTGCGATAGCCACCCGTTGCAACTCGCCGCCGGATAACTGGCGCGGGAAATCCTGCTCGCGTCCCTGCAGGCCGACCGCTGCCAGCATCTGCTCCGCACGTTGCAGGGGAGAACGGTTCAGCAACAAGGGCAGCGCGACATTCTGCAACACTGTCAGATGCGGCAAGACGTGGAAGGCTTGGAAAATGAAGCCGAACTTTTCGCGCCGCAAGCGAGTGACAGCGTCATCGTCGAGTGTGTCGACCGAAATACCGTCGATCAGCACTTCACCGCTGTCAGGCATGTCCAATCCTGCAATCAGATTGAGCAAGGTGGACTTGCCGACGCCGGAGTCGCCCATGACAGCGACGTATTCGCCCTTTCCCAACTGCCAGGAAAGATCGGCCAAGACACGGCGATTACGCGCATAAGATTTGGTGACGTTACGCAGATTCAACATAAGGACGGGAGCGACTCAGCTTGCCTTGCGAATAGTTCGAAACAAAGGTTTTTTATTCGGAAAGCGCGCTTGTGTCGTATCAAGCGCGGAGAGAGGGAAGCGCCTATGATAGCCAAAAAGCGTTTTGGCCATGCGGCGCCGGGCGGCCGCATTCAATAAACCTGATTCAGGACAAAGGCGGCATGGCCGCCGTTCAGAAAAATCGTGCATAGCGAATTCCTACAGCTCTATCGCGGCGACGCGGATACCATATGCAAGGAGCTTGGCGCAGGCTTGCTTGCGCCGCAAGCGCATACTTCGCCCAAGTACCTGTATGACGTGCTCGGTTCGAAGTTGTTTGCCGCGATCTGCGCGTTGCCTGAGTACTATCCGACACGCACTGAAGCAGCGATTTTCGAACGGCATTTATCGGACATCGCGCGTTCCACCGGGAGCGGCATGACCCTCATCGATCTCGGCGCCGGCAACTGCGAAAAGGCGGCGCGCCTGTTTTCCAGCTTGCAGCCGACGCAATATGTACCGGTGGATATTTCGGTCGATTTCTTGCGTGATGCAGTCGAATTCCTGCATCTGCGTTATCCGCACATCAGGCTGACCGGAGTCGGGCTGGATTTTTCCAATACGCTTGAGTTGCCGGAGAGCGTGCGGCGCGACAAGCGCCTGTTCTTCTATCCTGGTTCGTCCATCGGCAATTACACGCCAGCCCAGGCTGCGGCGTTTCTCCGTCGGATACGAGAGGCTTGTTCCAGCGACGGCGGATTGCTGATCGGTGTCGATCTGGTCAAAGATGTCGAGCTTTTATGCGCAGCCTATGACGATGCCATCGGACTGACGGCAGCGTTCAACCTGAACCTGCTGCGGCACCTGAATACGCTGCTGGACGCCGATTTCGACGCCGCACAATGGAAGCATCACGCCTGCTTCAACCCGGAGGAAAGCCGCATTGAAATGCATCTGGATGCGCTGTGCGATGTCACGGTTCACTGGCAAGGCGGTCAACGCGCTTTCCGTCAGGGAGAATCCATCCATACCGAAAACAGCTACAAATACACACCGGAAAGATTCCTGCAGCTGCTTGACCGCGCCGGCTTCGGCAGGGTGCGTACCTGGACCGACGCAAACGATTGGTTTCTTGTATGCCATGCCAGCATGCATTGAATGAGGGGAGATGAGCATGCCGCAACCGGATACCTTGCTCGCTGCTTACACCGCTGTCCGCCAGCGCACGCTGGCTCTGGCGCAGCCCTTGTCCGAAGAAGATTGCTGCGTGCAGTCGATGCCGGATGCCAGCCCAGCCAAATGGCACATGGCGCACACCACCTGGTTTTTCGAAACCTTCATCCTGGAACGCCTGGAGCCGGAGTTCCGCCCGCACCATCCGGCGTATCGTGTGTTGTTCAATTCTTATTACAACGGCGTGGGCGAAAAGTATCCGCGCCCACAGCGCGGTCTACTAAGCAGACCTTCGCTGGCCGAGATACTGGACTACCGGCAAAAGGTGGATGAACGCATGCGCAGGCTCCTGGCAAGGCAGGCTGTGCCACCTTCCTTGAGCGCATTGCTGGAAATCGGCCTGCAACACGAACAGCAACATCAGGAACTCCTGCTGACCGACGTCAAGCATTTGCTGTCAATGAATCCGATGAGTCCGGCGTACGCCGTCATGCCTTTGGCTGCAGCGGTCAGTCCGTCGCCGCTCGAGTGGCGTACGTATGAGGCCGGCGTCGTCGAGATCGGCCATGCGGGTGTTGCGTTTGGTTTCGATAACGAAAGGCCGCGTCACCGCCAGTTCGTGGAAGCGTTTGCGCTGGCATCGCGGCTGACCACAAACGGTGAATATCGGGAATTTGTAGAAAACGGCGGCTATGCCAATCCGGCACTATGGCTGTCCGAGGGCTGGGACTGGGTGCAAGCGAACCGGCTGTCGCAACCGCTGTACTGGCAACACAGCGATGGCTGGCAGGAATTTACCCTGCACGGCCTGCAGCGCCTCGACCCGCATCGTCCGGTGACGCATATTTCTTTTTTTGAAGCGGATGCCTATGCACGCTGGCGTGGTGCGCGATTGCCGACTGAAGCTGAGTGGGAGCGTGCGGCGTCGATGGAGACGCCAAATTTCGGGCAGGATGCCTTGCATCCGTCTGCGGCACAGGGCGAAGAGCGCTTGCTGCAACTGTTCGGCGCATGCTGGCAATGGACACTCAGCAGCTACACGCCGTATCCGGGCTACCGTACCGCCGAGGGCGCGCTTGGCGAATACAACGGCAAGTTCATGGTCAACCAATATGTCTTGCGCGGTTCTTCATGCGCGACGCCACCCGGCCACGCGCGCCTGACTTACCGTAACTTTTTTCCGACTGGGGCGCGCTGGCAGTTTTCTGGGATACGGTTGGCGCAGTCGCGATGACCAAGTCCTATTCCAATTCCAGACTGTAGTGGGAAAACGCCTCATCCCTCTCATAGCCGAAAGCCTCATACAATTTGCGCGCCGGATTGTCGTGTGCGGTGGACAGCGCCAGACGTTTTGCGCCAGCGGCAAGCGCATGCAGCTTCGCGGCGTCCAGCAAGGCGTGAGCCACTCCCTTGCCGCGCGCCGATGGCTGGACGAACAAGTCGTTGAGCACCCAGATGCGGCGCGCACTCACCGAGGAAAATGAGGGATACAACTGGGTAAAGCCGATGACATGTCCAGCATCGTCAGCGGCCAGAAAAATCACCGACTCGAGCAAGGCCAGCCGGTCACGGATAAAAGTTTGCGCCAACGGTAGATCCGAGGGCTGCTGATAAAACTGCCGGTACTGATCGAATAGCGGTGCAATCAGCGCGGCATCTGCCAATCCTGCCTGGCGAATTTGTACGTCCATCGTTTTCCCCTGTGGTATTTCCCAGGTTTGGAAAAATAGCATGGCTTGCCGGTATTCTTTGCAGTCAGTTCTACCATTTTCCTTTGCGGGATAAAAAAACGGCCGCCAGGAAAATCCTGGCGGCCGTTCTATTTTTACTGCCTACCGATTACCGGTCGCCGTAAGGGCGGCGGTTGCCGCTGTTGTCGCCGAAACGTGCGCTCTTGCCGAAGCTGCCTTCCTTGCGCGGTGCGCCCGGCTTGCTAAAGGTGCGCTGACCCGGTTTGCTGGCATTGCCGCGCGAATCGCCCGGCTTCCAGCCACCCGGCTTACGGGCACTGCGTGCCGGCGCAGCGGTTTTCTTCGGCTCCAGACCTTCGACCACATCCACCGGAATCAACTGCTTGGTGAAGCGTTCGATGCGCTTGATGTTCATGTTTTCAGCATGGTTCACCAACGAGATCGCCTGACCATTGCGACCGGCACGTCCAGTGCGGCCGATACGGTGCACATAATCTTCCGGGAACTTGGGCAAATCGTAGTTCACAACGTGCGTGATGCCCGGCACATCGATGCCGCGTGCGGCTACATCGGTTGCCACTAGAACACGTACCTGACCGCGACGCAATGCATCCAGCGTGCGGTTGCGCGCGCCTTGATGCATATCGCCATGCAGTGCGGCGGCGGCGAAGCCGGCAATGTTCAGACGATCGGCAATGGTGTCCGCATCGCGTTTGGTGGCGGTGAATACGACTGCCTGGTCGAGCGATGTATCGCGCAGCAGGTGGTCAAGCAGGCGATTCTTGTGCGAAAGATCATCCACAAAATGCACGCGCTGCTGAATGTTTTCATGCTTGCTCGCCGAGCCTGCAATCTGAATCACCAGCGGATCGCGGGTGATGCGCTTGGCCATGTTGCCCACCACGCCGTCCAGTGTGGCGGAGAACAGCATGGTTTGGCGATGTTCCGGGGTGGCATCGACGATCTTTTCAATGTCGTCGATGAAGCCCATGTCCAGCATGCGGTCGGCTTCGTCCAGCACCAGGATTTCCAACTGCGAGAAATTGATCTTGCCGGACTCCATGTGGTCGATCAGGCGACCCGGCGTTGCGACGAGAATTTCAGGATTTTTTGCCAGCAATTGCATCTGCTTCGGATATGGCATGCCGCCCAGGATGGAGACTGCGCGCACACGACGCAGGTAAGAACCGTATTTGGTCGTGGCAGTCGTGACTTGCATTGCCAGTTCGCGCGTTGGTGTCAGGACCAGCATCTTCGGCTGCGCAGGCTGGAAACGCGGACGTTCACCGCGTGAACGCAAGGACTGGCGTTCCTGATTGACTGTCTTTCCGCCTGCTTGAGTTTGTTCCTCGGCTTCGGCGAACTTGTGCAAGGCTGGCAGCATGAATGCTGCCGTTTTGCCAGAGCCTGTCTGCGATGAAACCATCAAGTCACGACCTTGCAAACCGGCGGGAACCGCTTGCTCCTGCACCGTTGTGGGTTTGGTGTAGCCGGCTTCCGTCAAGGCTTTCAGAATGGACGCGTGCAGGCCTAGGGCTTCAAATGTCATTGTGTTTCTTTCGTCAAAATCAACGCCGCGACTTATTCGAGACAAGCGCGAACGTATAAAAAGGCAACGCCAACCTACGAAACAGCTGAGAAATGTTCTGAGAAATTTCGGCACAAAAGCTTTGCGCCGGGACGGTGTCTATACTGACGACACCAAAAGGCGGGATGGCTTTATCGTTATTGCTAAAGGATTGCGATGCTGCGGAGTGCCTGCATGTTGCAGCGCACAGCGGCGAATTATACAGATTAAATTCTTTGCGTGTTGAAGTATTTCCGTTGGTGATATCACTGACAATAAAGGGCGGAAACCGGATGTCAAATCCGGCTTCCGTCCTCTGTGGAGATGCAAATCGAATCAGGCTTCGTTCGGCTCGGCCATGCCGCCGACGACATGCGAGAAGCCGCCGTCGACATACGTGATTTCGCCCGTAATCCCGCCAGCTAGATCGGACAGCAGGAAAGCGGCTGCATTACCGACATCCTCGATCGTGACGTTGCGACGCAAGGGTGCGTGAGTTTTCACGAAATTCAGAATTTTGCCGAAATCCTTGATGCCGCTGGCCGCCAGTGTCTTGATCGGGCCGGCCGAAATGCCGTTGACGCGCACACCTTTTTGTCCAAGCGATTCCGCCAGGTAGCGCACACTGGCTTCTAGCGAGGCCTTGGCCAAGCCCATGGTGTTGTAGTTGGGCAGGGCGCGCATGGAGCCGAGGTAAGTCAGTGTCAGTAATGCAGAATGTTGGCTCAGTAAGGGCAGCGCCGCTTTTGCCATTGCCGGGAAGCTGTAAGCTGAAATGTCATGGGCAATCTTGAAGTTCTCGCGCGACAGCCCATCGAGAAAATCGCCGGCGATCGCTTCGCGTGGCGCAAAGCCGATTGCGTGCACCAGACCGTCGAGCTGATTCCACGATTTGCCGAGATCGGCGAAGAGCGCTTCAATCTGCTCATCGCTGCCGACATCGCAGTCAAAGACGAGATCGCTGCCGAACTCCTTGGCAAATTCCGTAATGCGGTCCTTGAAGCGGTCGCCGACGTAGGTAAATGCCAGTTCAGCGCCTTCGCGCTTGCAGGCTTGCGCAATACCGTAGGCGATGGAACGGTTGGATAACAAGCCGGTGACGAGAATTTTTTTGCCTTGCAGGAATGCCATGGGAGACTCCAGTTGAATTTTTTGTATTGTATGCGTTTCGCCCGACCATGAGGGTTCCGGCGTCAGGATTACGTCGATAACCGTGGCTTGTCAGGATGTCGCATGCTTCAAATCGGGCAAGATTGTAGGCGCGCCGCGCCGCTAGAGCAACTTTTTACCGTGCCGACTGTCTGGAGGAAAGCAACCGGATAGGTGCTGTTTCATGGTAAAAAGAAAAGCATTTGCCACGGACAAACGGTGTGGACAGGGAGATGCCGGCACAATCGGTGCCGGTTTCCACCCTTTGAGTAAAATGGCCCGCACTTGAGGTGACGGATCCGAAACGTTTTCGACACAGGCGCATGCGCAGACTTCTCTTATCTTTTCTCTTCATCAGCAGTTTTTACCATAGTGGCAGCGCCTTCGGCGCTCATGCTTTCTCGCTGTATGACACGCCTAAATATCCAGCCGGTTTCACGCATTTCGACTATGTGAATCCAGATGCACCGCAGGGCGGCGAATTATTTCTGGCCAACCCAGACCGCCGCACCAGTTTCGACAAGTTCAATCCTTATTCGATGAAGGGCGTCGCTGCTGCTGGTGTTTCCAATCTCATGTTCGAGACATTGGCCACCAGCTCCTCGGATGAGGTTGCGACCATGTATGGCCTTCTGGCAGAAGACATGAAACTGGCACCCGACCGCATGTCGATGACATTCAGGCTCAACTCGAAGGCGCGTTTCAACAACGGCGACCCTGTTACTGCCGACGACGTCAAGCATTCTTTCGACACACTGGTGGCGAAAGGTGCGCCGCAATTCAAATCCATCTTTGCCGACGTCCGGCGCGCCGTGGTGCTGGAACGGCGCACGGTGCGCTTCGACTTCAAGGCGCTGCATCGCGAATTGCCTCTGATCGTCGGCAGCGTGCCTGTGTTTTCGCGCAAATGGGGCGCCAATACCAC
>DATLIB010000213.1:0-2779 GCA_035539595.1 Noviherbaspirillum sp. | reverse complement strand
GTTGTCGAACCCCCTTAGGAGAGCCCCATGAAAATGATTTTTGCCTTGACGCTGGGTACGGTCGTGCTGTCTGGTTGCGCCAGTCTGCCGGGCTCCAACGCTGCCGTTGCACAGCTTGCGCCGACGCAGGGCAATGTGGCTACTGGCCAGGTGAGTTTTGTGCAGCAGCAGGGCCAGGTGGTGGTGAAAGCGGAGATCGATGGCCTTTCACCGGGCTTGCACGGTTTTCACATCCATGAGAAAGGCGATTGCAGCCCTCCCGACGCCACCGCTGCCGGAGGTCATTTCAATCCCGGAGGTAAAGTGCATGGCGCACCTGGGCAGACAGTCCATCATGCCGGCGATTTGGGCAACTTGCTCGCCAATGCCTCCGGTCACGCCAGCTTCAAGCTGAGTGTTCCCGAGCAGGAAATCACTCTTGCGCAAAATGCGCCGAACAGCATTGTTGGCCGCGCGCTGATTGTGCATGCGTCCCCGGACGATTTGCAGGGTCAACCCGCCGGCAATTCCGGCAAGCGCATTGCATGCGGTGTCATTCGTCTGCACTGAGGTTCCCTTCACTCTGTTCTCGATATCTGGCGAGGCTCGACCTGCGTCACGTTCTCTCGTTCTTTCGCTCTGCGCAGATCTCTTCCTTGTGCTTGCACAACCGCGTCTGCGGATCGGCGGGGAATAATATCCCGCTGATTCACAGGTCGGGAGATACAAGGTGAAAGATGCGCTCAATGCAGAATACGACGCCATGCGGGCCGGTGGGTTTGTCGACAGGATACTGTCATCCCAGCGTCGAAAAATGTTTGAAGCCTTCATGCTCTTCAAGCAAAAGGCCGCCGCCGGCAGCATCCTCAACTTGTACATGAAGCCGACGTCCTTGTTCGACAACAGTAACTATCTCGATGCCTGGAGTAGTCCGCAAGAAAGAGCGCGCATCACATCGTACCCATTGATGGTGCCGAAAATGCAGCCGGCTGCCGCTTACCGTCTGCCATTTGCCGACAACGCCTTTGACTGGGTGTTCTGCAACGAAGTGATTGAACATACCGGCACCGCCGAGCGGCAAGGCGTCTTCATGGGCGAACTCTACCGCGTGACGCGTCGCGGTATATTCGCGACGACGTCCAACCGCTTACATCCGATCGAATTCAAGACCGGACTACCGTTCATTCACTTGCTGCCACACGCATGGTGGCAACGCTTGCTGGCATGGAGCGGCAAGCGCGAATGGGCGCAACCCGACATGCTGACACTCGTAGATGCCCCGACACTGTATCTCCTGGCACGTCAACTTCCCGGCGCGCCACAACATGAGGTCGGTCACAAGCGCGTGTTCGGCATCAAAGCGCATTTCTTCCTGATGATACAAAAAGCCGATGCGTAAAAACCGCACACGCCTACACTACCCACGTCCAAGACGTGATACCTGTCTCTCCGCAGCGCTTTTCCGGCAGTTGCCAAGCAACATGCTTCGACTACACCATCGCCCATTCACTCATTCTCGCGCTCGCTGAAAAAGCCACGCGCTATGCACCATTTCCAACATACGGGAGCCAACCATGCAATCCACCTTTCAGTCATCCAGCAGCGGTCAAGCAGTGATCCAAAACACCACCACGTTCGGCGCTGAACAGCTGATCGTGAGTTTGCACCCCGGCGCGGATTCTTCCGTCGATATTCAAATCAAGGAAGACTCACCAAGCGACAACAGTTACGTCCTGAGTTCCATCTCCATTAACCAGGACGGGCTGCAAAAACTCGTCTCGTGGCTGCGCGAGCAGGGGGCTGTGGATTAAAAAAAGTTTGCCCGTCAGGCTTCAATTAATCCATGGACGGAACAACCTATCCTGCTCCGTGTAGTAGTCGCCGTAACCTGCCTGGGCCCCCTCCATACCTGTGTCACCACTACTTTGCATGTCGCCTTGCATACCGGCACAACCAGCTAACAGACTGATTGCCACAGTGAGGATGAATGTTTTCATTGTGTGCCTCCATACGTCTTTGGGACGCGCCAAGGGAAAGAGATATCAATATAGGTCGCGGCGTATTGCATTGTTATCGGCGATATGGGGTCGCATGAGCTATCGCAAACTTCAATCACTTCTCGCGTAGAGGGGAGGATTTTTTCGGCACAGCACGCCATCAGTAGCGTCGCTCGACATTCTGCACATCCTGTTCGATCGACGCCAGGCAAGCAAAAGCCATCTCCAGCACATTGAGCGATATTTCGACCGGAGTATCGCGGGCATCGCATGCTGCCAAGGCCGCGTTGTACTGCTGCAGCGCTGCTTGCAACCGGGCGGTCTGTGGGGAGACGCTGTCCCTGGGTGCCGACGGAACGCAGGCGCGGAAGAATGAGATCAATGCATCCATCTTGCGCCCGACCAGGCGCAGATTGAAAGCCAGCACCATGGCATGGACTTCAGGATCATAAAAGTCGGAATGCGCTGCTTTCAGCGCCATTTGGCGCTCATGCATCTGCTGTGCAACAGCAAGGGCCGCTTCAACCTCGCGATAGCATGCGTAGAGCGGACCGGGCGGGTAGAGCAGTGTCAGCGTCATGCAGCCTGAGAGCCGTTTTCAACACCCTGTACGGGACCGATCTTGCTTCGGCGATGCTCGTCATGTCTCATACCAATCCCGACCTAAAACGTGACAGAGGGAATCGATGGATTTTTTCGACTGGCAAGGCGCGAGAAGGCGCCATAGCCGCCGCTATGCCAACAACCAGCAACGCCGCCAGACGGAAAAAGACGCGATGTCATGTCGCGTTTTAGGGCGGGAT
>DATLIB010000212.1:0-10470 GCA_035539595.1 Noviherbaspirillum sp. | reverse complement strand
TGCCGCCATCGGAAAAATGGGTTTTCTGCGCCTTGGCCCAGCCGCCGAACAGCGCATCGATGGTGAACAGTTTCACCGTCGGGAACTGCGCTGCATACTTCTTGGCCACCGCGCTGGAGGTCGGGCGGTAGTAGTTTTGCGCGGCCAGTTCCTGCCCCGCATCGGTGTACAGGTAATTCAAATAGGCTTCAGCCACTTTGCGCGTGCCGCGCTTGTCCACCACCTTGTCCACGACCGCGACCGGCGGCTCGGCCAGAATGCTGAGTGGTGGCGCGACGATTTCAAACTTGTCCGGACCGAGTTCCTTGATCGCCAGGAGGGCTTCGTTTTCCCATGCCAGCAGGACGTCGCCGATGCCGCGCTCGACAAAAGTCGTGGTCGAGCCACGCGCACCGGAGTCAAGCACCGGCACGTTGCGGAACAAGCGGGCGACGAAGTCCTTGGCGGACGCCTCCGTGCCCTTAGGCTGCTTCAGCGCATATCCCCATGCGGCCAGATAATTCCAGCGCGCGCCGCCTGACGTCTTGGGATTGGGAGAAATCACCGCAACGCCCGGCTTGACCAGATCGCCCCAGTCCTTGATGCCCTTCAGATTGCCTTTGCGTACCAGGAACACGATGGTCGAGGTATACGGGGCGCTGTTGTGCGGCAGGCGCTTTTGCCAGTCCTTTGCCAGCAAACCTTGGGCGGCGATGGCATCGATATCGTAGGCCAGCGCCAGCGTGACGACATCGGCATCCAAGCCATCGATCACCGAACGCGCCTGTTTGCCGGAACCGCCATGCGACTGCTTGACGACGACATTGTCGCCGCTGCTTGCCTTCCAATGCTGGGAAAATGCCTTGTTGAAGTCCTGATAAAGTTCCCGCGTCGGATCGTAGGACACATTCAGCAGATTGACGTCAGCCGCGAAAGCCGGTGTAGCGATGGCGGCAAGAATGAGTACCGACCGCAGCAAATTCTTCAACAACATGTGACTTCCCCTTCATTGATTTTGCATGGAAGTCACAGCTTAAATAAGCGTCAAAGCCGAGGGAACGAATGTTTACGGCGTTGAATATGCGAATTTCACATATGGCCGCTTGCAGCGTCGGCTATTTATTTGCCCGGCTGCTACTGACGAGGAAAAAAGAGGGGGACTGCATGCAAACGCATGCGGCGGCTGCAAGAGAGGGGTCATGCGATCAGAGAAACGTCGGGTGCGAATGATGCACCCGACGCATGTTTGTCATGAAGACGGTGTATCAGTATTTATAGTATCCGCTCGAGACGATCAGTCCGTTGATCACTTCAAAATAGACTGACTTAGCTTGATACTGCTTTGTTGCCGGATGCGGCCATTTGTAGTCGGACGTGCCCTGCCCGTCGGCCTTTGCTTTCGTCAGGATCTCTTTGATAAAAAACTTCCCGTCCACGTCATTCAGGGTACTGACGTCCTTGCCAATCAACTTGGGATTGACGCCGTGCGCCACGACGACACCATTGAAGTCATAAACACTGATGTAAAGGTCTCTATCCACAAACTTTCCTTTTGGATTCGACACTTCCGCCAGAAAGGCGTCCTTGTTGTTTGACTTGGCAAAAAGAACCGCTTTTTTCACCATTGCTTTTGCCTCTTCAGGCGTGCCGTATTCTCCAGCCGAGGCTACTGCGGACAACATGGAGGCGAAAAAAAATAGAAAAATGCTTTTTAGTATTTTTTGTTTCATCGTCACTGCCTTTCGTCTTTTTATGTAGAAAGTTTAAGCGCCGCAGCAAAATGTGTCGGCACAGCAAGTTTCCCTCAGACAACATGAGATAGGCAAGGGCTGGCAATGATAATTTTTCTATAGCATTCGCAATAAGTCAGCTTGACTTAAAAACGCTTTACATCAGCGCCAAGTGTCGCTGCTGTTCCGGCAAGAATTCGCGGATGTCGCGCGGCTTGCGGCGGCGCGGGTGCTCGATTTCATCGAGACGCAAGGCTTTCGCCGCGCGCCATAGCAACACGTCGTCCACATACGGGCGCAGCGCGGCGGTCTTTTCCCACAGCACGCGATGGTGGGTGATGAAATCCCAGTACACCGGGGTCAAGCCTTCGAGCCGGCCTTCGGCCTGCAGCTTGAGCGCAAGGCCCATTACCTCACCGGCGTGCGGCGTATCTTCGGGAAAATGCACGGTGTTGGCCCAGGCGCGCACGTCGTAAAAGTCGATGACTTGTCCACGTAGCGGCTTGTGCCAGTGCTCGGGATGGGCATGTTGGTTCGGCCAGCGGCCCGCCCCTATCCATGTACCTGTCTTGAACATTGCTGAACTCCTCTGTCCGGTGGCGACAGCATCCAAAGACGTTCGCCACGGGGATGCACTGCGGGCATCCCGAAATGCATGCAAATCACCCCTTCCAGCACCGGTTTTCCATGCCTGAAAAACGGATAAAGTTGCATACTGTTCATACATACAGTAAACAGGATTTTACTCAATGTTTATGCGGCTTGCAGGGGATTTTTAATTTGTTTCCAGATCGGAAATCGGTGTGCAAAACAGGGCACGGTGTAATATTGCCCGCGCTGCATCAACGATGCATAAGGAGAAGACACATGAGCGTAGTGGAGAGGTTCTTTCAACTGAAGGAACAGGGAACGGATGTGAAGACCGAGCTGCTGGCCGGCCTCACCACTTTCCTGACAATGGCCTATATCATTTTTGTCAACCCTTCCATCCTCGGCGATGCCGGCATGCCGAAGGACGCGGTGTTTGTCGCCACCTGCCTGGCCGCCGCCATCGGCTCGCTGGTGATGGGGTTGTATGCGAATTATCCGATTGCGCTCGCGCCCGGCATGGGATTGAACGCCTACTTCGCCTACGGCGTGGTACTGGGCATGGGCTATACCTGGCAGATGGCGCTCGGCGCGGTCTTTATTTCGGGCGTCCTGTTCATGGTCGTCAGCGTACTGCGCATCCGCGAAATGATCGTCAACGGCATCCCGCATTCGGTACGCACCGCGATTACCGCCGGCATCGGCCTGTTCCTCGCGATCATTTCGCTGAAAAACGCCGGCATCATTGCCGCCCATCCCGCCACCTACGTCACGCTGGGCGATCTGCATCAGGCACCGGCAGTGCTCGCCATCCTCGGTTTCTTTTTGATCGTCGCACTGGACCGTTTGCGCGTGAAAGGCGCGATCCTGATCGGCATCGTCGCCGTGACAGCGCTTAGCTTTTTCTTCGGCGGCAATACGTTCAAGGGCGTGGTATCGGCGCCGCCCGCCATCGACCCGACGCTGTTCCAGCTCGACCTATCCGGCGCGCTCTCGCTCGGCATCCTGAATGTCGTGCTGGTGTTCTTCCTGGTCGAACTGTTCGACGCCACCGGCACCTTGATGGGCGTGGCCAAGCGTGCCGGTCTGCTCAAGGCCGGCAAGATGGACCGCTTGAACAAGGCGCTGCTGGCCGACAGCACCGCGATTGTCGCCGGCGCGGCGCTGGGCACCTCCAGCACCACCGCCTACATCGAAAGCGCCGCTGGCGTGCAAGCCGGCGGCCGTACCGGCCTGACGGCGGTCGCCGTCGCCGCCCTGTTCATCGCCTGCCTGTTCCTGGCCCCGCTGGCCGGCGCCGTGCCGGCATATGCAACCGCGCCGGCGCTGTTCTATGTGTCCTGCCTGATGCTGCGCGAACTGGCGGAGGTCAATTGGGACGACAGCACCGAAAGCGTGCCGGCGGTCGTCACTGCCCTGCTGATGCCCTTCACCTATTCCATCGCCAACGGTATCGCCTTCGGCTTCATTGCGTATGCCGGCCTGAAATTGTTGACCGGCCGCGCCAAGGAAGTCTCGGCGATTGTGTGGATCATCGCGGCGATCTTCATTTTCCGTTACGTGTACCTGGGTGCCGAATAGGCACGCAGTACCGCACCACTCCCTGATGCAAGGCGGCTGCCTTCATGCACCGCCATGCATCGCGATAAACTGCCCCGCAAACCATCCCGGCTGCCAGCCAAGGACTACCGCAATGACAGCGCACACCAGCGAACACCTATCCACGCCATCCCATCCTGCGCCGCTCTCGCGCTGGTATCTGGAAGGCCTGCGCAGCGCCGCGCTGCTGCCGGTACGTTGGCAAGGCTTGCAAGCGCCCCCGGCAACCGTGGCGCTGCTGGTGACCATCGGCCTGTTACTGAGCCTGCTGATGGAACGCCTGTACATCGACGGCCCGGCGACGTTTTACTGGCAAGCCATCGCCAGCGGCTGGTTCGGCACCGCCCTCATCGCCTGGGTCAGTTATCTGATGCGACCGCAGCCGGCAGTCGAGTCCTCTCCCAAAGCCGCGCCAAGCGCCGCCCACTTGCTGTGCATGATGCTGGCGCAACTGCAAGTGCTGTCATTCGTGATCGGCTAGATATTCCAGCTGCCGGCCCGTGCCGACTGGGATGCCCGGCAAATGCTCGACACCACCGGCCTGTCGCTGTTATGGCTGCTACCGTCGGTATGGACGCTGTTGGCGCAGTTCACGCTGCTATTGCGCAACGGCGTGCAGCGGCCATCCGCACTGCTGGGCGCGTCGCTGGCATTGCTGGCGGCGACCGTGCTGTACTACGTAGCGCCTCCGGCGGAATTCTGGTACCCCGCCGAGCAGACGGAAAAACAAACCCAGCGCCGACAACTGCATCTGACCCAGGAACTGATGGAAGCGCAGCCGCGACTGCTGACGCAACGCCTGGACGGGATAGCACCGCAACGCCCCGGCATCATCGACCTGTATGCCCTGACCTTTTCCCCGTATGCCACCGCCGACGTATTCCGGCGCGAAAGCGGCATGGTGGCCGACGTCATGGCGCAACGCTTCGATGCCAACGGACGCACGCTGCAACTGATCAACCACATCGACACGCCAGCCGAATGGCCGTGGGCCACACCGCTCAATCTGCAACGCGCCATCCGCCATCTCGCGACGGTCATGGACCGCGATGAAGACATATTGTTCATCCACCTGACTTCGCACGGCGCACGCGACGGCGAACTCGCTGCCGGATTCTGGCCGCTGACCGTCAATAGCGTGCGGCCGGCAGCGCTCAAGCAATGGCTGGATGAAGCCGGCATCAAGTACCGCGTGCTATCGATTTCAGCCTGCTACTCCGGCAGCTGGATCACCCCTCTGGCCAACGACAATACCTTGGTCATGACCGCCGCCGATGCCGACCACACTTCCTACGGCTGCGGCCGTCTGTCGGAGTTAACCTTCTTCGGCCGCGCAATATACGACGAGCAGCTACGCAACAACACGCTCTCGTTCGAAGAAGCCCACGCGGCGGCGCGCAGCGTGATCAAGACGCGCGAAGAAGAAGCAGGCAAGGATGACGGCTATTCCAACCCGCAGATCAGCATCGGCGGCGACGCGAAAAATCATCTGGCGCGCTTGCGTGAAAGGCTGCATGCGCAGCATTGAAACAAGCAGGCTTTTACTGCGCGCTGCGGTCGGCCCCGCATTGTGCGGTGCGCTCTACACCAGCGGCCACGCGCACGGTGCGGCACCGTTGCTGGCATCCCTGTTGCTGGCAGGCTTATTGTTGTGCGCCGCAAGACTGCGCTCGCCGGCCGGTACGTTTGCCTTCGCCGCCGCCGGCGCCTTATTCCTTGCACTCGGCTTCGGTCTCATACCGGGTTTGACGCCGATCATCCTTGGCACCCACGCAATCAACACCGCAAAGGCATTGGCCGGACTAACGGCACTGACGTTCTTTCCATCACGCTGGCACTGGAACCGCCGCTGCAGCGCGCTGGCGTTAGCCTGCCTGGCAATTGTTCCCTTGCTGGCGTGGCGCATCGGTTACGTGCACTGGGCACCGGCTGCAATCGATGCCATTACGCTGTTTGCATTGGCGAATCTGTTCAGCGTCATCGCGGAAGAATGGTTTTTCCGACGCTGGATTCAACAACCGCTGCAGCGTTATGGCGCCGTCCTTTCCATCGTGGCGAGCGCACTCTTGTTCGGCTTGGCCCACTTCGGCGGTGGACCGGTCTTTATGGCGTTAGCAGCGCTCGCTGGCCTGGCCTATGCGAGTGTCTTCCAAGTCAGCAACAGCATCTGGGCAGCGCTGGTCTTGCATCTGGGGTTGAACGTTCTGCGGGTTGCGTTGTTTGGCGGCTGAGGGCCAGCGCAGTAATAGGTCGTGCATTTTGCGATCGTAGCGGGATGCGTTGCACGGCGCTCGGCTAGGGAAATGGCATTCCAGCCACTTCATCACGCTTATCCAATGGTTCCATGAAAGGGAACTTTGCCCTATTGATAAATACTCATGGAGTGGAAACCTGGAAAGGTCCAGGGCAATGTCTTTTCTTCACATCCTTCCAGGGAATTTTGAAACGGCATATCACTTCAATGCAGCTTTAACCTCCTGAGTATTCGCCCATGCACAGCTTTAATTCAAGAATTCCGTCTTCAACATTCGGGAATAACGTGCCCGCGTCCATGGAAACATCAGAGTCGCGCAGAAATACCGGGGACAAGCCTGTTGAAGCCGCCGCTGAAGATGGAAAAAACGCGGAGGTAAAAAAATCCTCCAGACCGCCGCAATCAACCCTGTCACTGATGGCTGCGCGAGGTACCCGTCTCCCACAAAGACCGCTTTCCTTCTCCATGACGCCGGTCAATCTTCATGAAAAAGTCATCGATACCAAACTGTACATTCAGGAGCTTGAAGGAAGGCGAACGGTGAAGGAAAACGGCGCCGAGTGCTTCAACCGCCAGACTGACGACATCATTTCCAGGAACAGGAATGCTCCTCATGGAAATGAACGGTTGATGGCGGAATCGATCGCCATGATTAACGCGTCGCGCACACCAGGAGAGCCGCCAATACATTTCGCCCTTGACGCACACAATGTATTTTTGCATTTGCAGAATCTGCAAGCGGGCCTGGTTCTTGACAAAGAAGCGCCGGCGCAGAAAACCTTGCGCTTTGTCTTCAAGCCAAACGAAGAAGACTATGATCACACGCTGATGTGCGAATGCGATGTGTACCGGGACAAGATTGTGCTGGCGGCAATCGATTCAAACAAGCTGCGCTCCAAGTCGCGCCGGGTGCCGGACTTGCTGGTCGAGGCAGCAAGGCAATTCCCCGACATGAGCGTCAAGATGGGAGTGTGCTTCAACAGTACGCAGAAGGGCTGGGGATGTCTGCACTATGCCTTGGCTAATGCGGAGCTCGTTTCAAGCAATTCGCTTGGCCATTTCAAGCAGAGGATTATGGAGCACGATGCGCCTTGCCTCGTCGTCGCAGATGAGAAGGCGGAAATTCTTCCGATCGAGTCATTCCTTTATGCGCAGGACGTCAATCAGATAGACACGCTTCTCCAAAAAAGCGAGTTTAAAGATACGGATGCGCGACGGATTTTGAAGGAAAACAGGGAAAACCACCTCGTCACGAAAGTGAATGATGAGGGTGTCGAGAAAGAATTCATCAACTCTCTTCCTTCCTACAGGCTTTCCACGCTCAGAGAGCTGCCCCCTTATCTGGAAGCGCAGCAGAAGGCAGATCCAGACGGAAAAGGATTTGCAAACGTCCTTCGGGAAACCGTTGTCGCGCCAGATCAAAGCTGGCGCAAGACGATGGAAAAGGCGCTCTCGGAGTTGGAATGGACTCCCGATGAGGAGGTGCCGAAACTCACGGCGGAACTGAAGAAGAAATCTTCCGAATTGGGGGAGCCGGAGGGGATGAAGTTTCGCGTGCGCAAGGCGATCGAGTTTCTTGACGCATTTCCCTCTCTGGAATCATCGCGGCTTCGCAGCATTCCAAGGACGATGGTGAGGGCAATGGAAAAGGACGAAGATCTTCCCGAGGAAGAAAAATTGAAATTGCTCAAGCACGCCGTTTCTGTTTTTGAAGAAAACGACGGGAAGATACGGGACGAGGAGCGCGCAGAACTCAAGGAGTTGAAGATGCTGCTTGCCGCACACGGAGATTTTTCGGCGCTTTTTTCAGGCGTTTCTTTTTTCAATGCCCAGGGACTGTAACGTTCAATGAGTTGGGAATCGGACTGAGGAATTTTCGTCGCGTGATCTCCTGTACTGAAGAGTGCCAAGTTTCCGGTCACGGGAATGTAGCGTATGCCTTGCATCATCGATAGTCATACGCGGGTATTTGAATTTTGATCGCATTCCCGGAATGCGACATGTCGCATGAAATTCAGTGCAGCTATTCATGCTTGCGGGTATCCAGACTTGCTTGCATGAAGTGGCATCGGACAGAGGGGAATAGTGCGGGACGCCGGAATGGTTGTAGGACGGGATGAAGCGTGGCCCAAGACATGGGTGGTGTGCCGAATAGCCAAACCGCCGCCCCCTGCAGGGGTCCGTGCCGGGAACGTCCGGGAACTGATTTCCGTCCAACGCGAATCCATACGGTTGATGCAATCATTGAAGACGCAGACCAACCCGACCATTCGTCGCTCGTTGCATACACATCTGGAACAGCTTTGCCGCTTGCTCGGCCAGCCTACTCCGGCGCTTGACGCAATCGGCCAGGAAGCACCGGCCGAACCGCCACTGGTCGGCGAATTCTGGATCGCCTACAACCAGCTGATCGCCGCAGGCGCGAAGGTCAACCATTCCCGCAATCCCCAAGTGATCGCCATCAACCTCCACCACATTGGCGAGGTGGCGCGCAAATACCGTGTGCGTCTACCTTCATGGAGCGAGTTGCGGAATGTGCTCAAAAAAAGCCTCCATCCGAAATTTATCGACATACGCGGCGTCAACAGCGTCATTACCGGCACATCGGTAAAGTGCTGGGCGTTTGTGCAGCCGGAAGAAGAAGAAAAGCTGCCTATGGCGGCTTGAATGGAGGTATCGGCTTTAACGGGAGACCGTTAATATTTAATTGAATGCTCCACAATGTACCGACGTAGGGCGGCATTCATCTTTGTCTGCTCGCCCTACGCCATGAAAGAGATGGGCGTATTGCCCCTACCTCTACCAGTGTCCCAGCCCTACCGGCCAGGGACACTTAATGGATCGACTGAGTCAGGATCATGCCACTCTGCATGCCCCGTGGGATGTGAATTTGCTCGCGAGTGCGACCATACGCTTTGTTGCATTATTGTCCTAAGGTGAGAGTCGACGATTCTTTGTGGATCGAACCTGGGGTCACTACGTAGTACCGCCAAGGCTGGAGCATTCTTTTCGCGGTCAGCCCTATCCGCCGGAGTCAATCCTTTGTGCATGCAATTGGGATCCCCGCCCACAGAAAGAAGCCCTGCAAGCGCGTCTACATCGTTTATCGCTTTATGCACCGCACGAGTTAGATTAGCTCCGTTAGCAATATAGTGCTGAGCTCGCTCGATATTTCCGTTTTTCGCTTCCCGTATTAATTTATCTGTTTGTACGCTTGCGTGCTGTGTTGTCCTAAGGCGAAGGTCGACGATTCTTGTTGGATCGAACCTGGGGTCACTACGTAGTACCGCCAAGGCTGGAACATTCCTTGCGCGGTGAGCCCTATCCGCCGGAGTCAATCCATTGTGCATGCAATTCGGATCCCCGCCCACAGAAAGAAGCCCTGCAAGCGCGTCTACATCGTTTATCGCTTTATGCACCGCATGAGTTAGATCGGCTCCTTTAGCAATATAGTGCTGAACTCGCTCGATATTTCCGTTTTTCGCTTCTCGTATTAATTTATTTGTTTGTTCTGATTTATATGCCTCAGAACTCATAAATTTTTTTCTTAAGCTAGATGCATTTTTAGATGATTGATTTTGAGCATAAGCTGGAGTTTGTACGGGTTGAGTTTCTTGTTGCGCAGGCGCATTTTGCCTGTTGTCGTGGGAACCACTCACTGTATTAGAGGGTTGCTGGAAATTGATGGCATTGGAAGATTGCCCAGTTATAGATGATCTCATAGGAAAATTTCACGTATAAAGGTTGTGATTAAAATTCCTTTTAACTTTCAACTTTCAACTTTCAACTTTCAACAGATAGGATGAACCAATAGTTGAAAAAGAGAAAAGGCAAGCGAGAATTTTTCATCCCTGTCATACATGAGTAACAACGAACGGTTGATGGTTCCACCAGCCTTGTTTTTTACGGTATCACCGCCCCATCCTCTCCAGCGCCGCCTGCTGTTTCTCATAATCGTCCCTGCAATCCACATCACAGAAATGGCAGCGCCCATCGCCATGCAATCGCGGTGCGCGGCGGAGCTGTTTCAGACCGTCGCTGACGATCTGCGCAATGCGTTTATCCGACAGATCGGCATGGTCGCTCATTTGGTTTCTCCCTCTTCCGCTGTACCACCCAGTTCATATTTTTCAAACACGATCACTTCTTCCCCCAGCCAGTCGTTCACCTCCTGAAACCGCGCCTGTAACGGTTCCAGCTCATTGCGCGCAAACACCCGCGCCGCAGGCTCAACTGCGCCGAAGCCGCCGTTGTTGTTCGGCAGCAGGCCCAGCAGTTGCGGCGGCACCCGGTGCGCGGCCAGTACGTCGTCGCGGGTCA